>JAJYGO010000394.1 GCA_021785115.1 Chloroflexota bacterium
ACAGCGTGAAGTTCGTCAGGGCGCGCCGGCCTGCCACGTTCGCGAAGCCCGCGTGGCCGTCCCACACGGTGCCGTTGGGGAACCGGATCGCGACCTGCAGCCCGGGGAGGTGGTTCTTCGCGCGGATCGCCGCAAGCGTCGAGGTCAGCTTCGCGCTCAGGGCGTCGGTGAAGACGGGGAACGCGGTCGCCCCTCCGGCCGTCTCCAGGGTGGCCTGGCCGGCGAACACGGGCGTCGTCGAGGCCGCGAGAGACGAGCCGGGCAGCGTCGCGCCGGCGAGCAGCGCGAGCGCGAGCGCCGCGGCTCGACGTCGCAACGCCGGGCGCCGGGGGACGTTGACGGAACGCGGAGCGCGGATCGTGGCGACCATGGTGCGACCGTACGCGGCGCGGAAACCGCCGGCATCCGACAGGCGCCGTAGGACCCCCTACGGGATACCGGGACCGGGCGTGCCGAGCGCTGCCAGGAGGCCGGACACCAGCAGGTCGGGGTCGGTCGCATCGGCGTTGGTCAACACGACGACGGCCGCGCCCGACGCGGGGAAGTAGCGCATCGCCGCGTGGAAGCCCGACAGCAGCCCCGAGTGCCCGATCGCGACCTGGCCGTCGAGCGTGACTCGCTGCACGCCGAGGCCGTACGGCCAGCGCGGATGGAGCCCGCGTGTGAGCCCGAAATCGAGCATCGTCGCGAGCGTCGACGGGGGCAGCAGGTGACCACCGTAGAGTGCCTCCGCCCAGCGCGACAGATCGTCCGCGGTCGTCACCAGGGCGCCGGCCGTCCCGAGGGCGGTGGCGAGCGACGTGAATGGCACGTACCGCGTCCCGTCTCCGAGCGCGACCTGCGGCCACGACGCGTCGCTGACCGCGTCGTACCCCGTGGCTCGCACGAACGCGGCGGGCGGCGGAGACGATCCCTGCAGGAACGTGTGCGCCAGGCCGAGCGGACCGAGGAACCTCGACTGGATCAACGAGCCGACGTCGCGTCCGGTGGCCGCCCGGACGATCTGCCCGAGGAGCAGGTAGTTGGCGTTCGAGTACAGCCAGCCGTGGCCCGGCGCGAACGCCGCGCGGCCCGCGTATGCGAGCACGCCGGCGGGCGTCCACGCGATCGACGGCCGCGCCCCGAGACGCGAGAGCAGCGCGGGACTGTCGAAGGGCTCGGTGATCCCGCTCGTGTGGTCGAGCAGCTCCCGGATGGTCACTCCGCGCGCGGCCGCGTCACCGGGCAGCCAGCGCGACACGAGGTCGTCCAGCGAGAGGACGTGCTCGTCGACGAGCTGGAGCACGAGCGCTGACACGAACGTCTTGGTGATGCTTCCCGCGTCGAAGACCGTCGTGGGCGTGACCCTGACGCGAGCGGCCACGTCCGCGTAGCCGGCGTCACCGATCCAGGTCGCCCCGTCCGCCAGGCTCACGACCGCCTGAACGCCAGGGAGATGGTGGATCGAACGAAGGCGCAGGAGCTCCGCGGACAGCGCCGCGCGCACGGCGGGCGTGAGCAGCGGCGCCGGACCCGACCTCGACGACGGCGCGACGCCCGAAGCCGTCCCAGGCACCGTTCCGCCGGAAGCCGCCCCGACGATCCCGTCGACGCCACCGGGCGGGGCGTCGGGTGGCGCCGGAGTGTGCGGCCCCGCCGGGCCGGTGAGCGAGCCGTCGACAGCCGCGTGGTCCGGGCCTGCGGCACGCGCCCCGGCCTGGACCGAGCCGCCGCACGCGGTCACGAGGAGCGCCGTCACGAGGAGCAGCGCGGGGACGGAGCGGCCGCGCCCGGCCGCCGAACTTGCGCGGTGGAGCGTCGTCTCGCACGGGACGCGGGGACGCATCAGTCACTCCCGTTGCCGCGGCTCCACGGGTCGCGGGTCGAGGAAGGGTAGCCGGTCGGGCCGGAAGGCGCCGCGTCGGAAGGCGCCGCATCGGCCGGCCCCGAGACCTTGGCGCTGGGAATCGTACGCCGGCCTCTCGGCCGGCCTGGGAACCGGACGCCGGCCCCTCGGTCGACGGGTCGCACGGGGGAGCAACGTCGTGGTGCGACGGCGAGAGGCCGGCGTCGCGAGCCGCCGCGGATGATCGGCGCGATGGGAGCTTCGACGAGCGAGGGCGGATCGGTCGAGCGCGCCGGGCCGCCGGCGAACGGAGGCGGCGGATCCGGCCTGTGGCCGAGCGGTATCCCGGCAGGCGACGTGTCGGCGGTGGGAGCGCCCGACGCGCGCCGCCTCCTTCGAGCGGTCGAGTGGGTGCTCGTGCCCGCGCTCGCGGCACTCCTGCTGCACGAGAGCTGGACCCGGCGGGTGTGGGGCGCGCCGTACGACGAGCTGTGGCTCGCCCTCGTCGGGGTCGGGGCGCTGACGATCGTCCTGGTCGCGCGCACCGAGCGCGTGGCGACCGGCCCGGCGCCATTCCTCGCGCTCGAGGCGGGCGTCGCCTGCGTCCTGACGGACATCGTCGTGGGTGCGTCGCAACGGTCCAGCGACTTCCTGATCTACCGCAACGCCGGCACGGCCTTCCTCCACGGCCGCATGCCGTACATCGTCGCACCGCTCCATGCGTACCCCATGAACCTGGGGAATCTGCCGTTCCTCTATCCGCCCCCGACGCTCCCACTCGCCGCCCTGCTCGGGTTCCCGCCGGTGTGGCTCAGCGAGGCCGCGTGGATCGCCGGATCGGTGGCCGCCGTGCTGTTCGCCCTCCGACGGTTCGGGCTCCCGTGGCCGTGGGCCGTTGCCGCGCTCGCCTGGCCGCCGGTCTTCCAGGGCCTCTACGTCGGGAACGTCGCGGTCCCGGCTGCCGCGCTGTTCGCGCTCGGGCCGGCGGTCGGCTGGACGCTCGTGCTCGGGCCGATCCTGAAGCCCCAGGATGCCGTTCCGGCGCTCTGGCTGCTCCGAACCGGCCGGTGGCGAGCGCTCGCGGTGGGCGTCGGCGTGCTGCTCGCGTGGACGGCTCTCACCCTTCCGCTGACCGGCATCGGGATGTGGGGGCACTGGCTCCGCGCGCTCATCGCGTACCGCGACTCGCAGCGGTTCCTGCCCGGCCTCTACGGCTTCTCGCTGTCCCACGTCCTGCCGTACGGCGTGTTCGTCGTGGTCGCAGCCGTCGCCGTCGTCCTCGCGCTGCGCGTGGCCGGGACGCGGGGACTGGCCGCGCTCGGGCTGGTGTCGGCCATCGTCTCGCCGGTCCTCTGGGCGCACGGGTTCGTCGTCGCGACGCCGGCGTTCCTCCTGCTCGACGCTCCGCTGCTCTGGACGGCGGTCGGGCTCACGTCGCTGCTGAACGGCCCGGGGTGGCAGATCGTGATGCTGCTGGCGGCCCTTCCGTTCGCCTCGTCCCTGGTCGGCCGTCGACAGGCCGACGCGTGGCACCCGCTGACGGGGGCGACGTGGTGGCCGGGGCCCTCAGGGGGCGACGGGGATGCCGGGAGAGTCGCGGAGGACGAATCGAGGGATCAGACCGCGACGACGTGAAGCAGGTCCACGAGGATCCACACCAGGGCGAGGAACACCGCGACCGAGCCGGCGAACGCGCCGATGCGCCGCAGGTCCCGCGCCACGTACACGTACTCGTCGGCGGCCTTCTGCGCGAGGAGGCCACTCGAACGCCCGGGGGCGGTCCGGGACTGCGGCCGGGTCGGGGCAGGACGGGGCGCGGCCTGTGGCTGGGGCTCCGGGTCGAGGGTCGCGACGGCTGGCGTGGGTTCCGCGGGGGCGGTCGGGCGGGTTGCGGCCGGCCGCGGCGCGGACGCCGATTGGGGCCGCGATCGCTTGGTTGACCGCGCGGCGCGCGGACGCTTGCTCATGGCCGATGGGACCTCGTTGCGTGGGACCGGGGGGGTCGGGGGGACGCCGCCCGCTGGCAAGGATACCCGCTCCCGACGCCGCGTGACACGCAAGCTGTCACGCGCGCGTGGCACCGTGCCCCTGTGATCGAGCAGGAGACGTGGGTGATCGAGCAGGCGACGATGGGGGCCGACCGCGTGCGCGGCACGGCCGAGCCCGTCCCGATGCCGTCCGGGTCCGTCACGGAACCCCGGTCGGCGGGCCCGGAGAAGGACCGGAACTGTCCGGCTGAACTGCTGCTGCGTTCTCTGGACGCGGCGCAGCGGCGCGCCGTGACGCACGGAGAGGGACCGCTGCTCGTCGTGGCGGGGGCGGGCACGGGCAAGACCCGGGTGATCACCCGGCGGGTGGCGTGGCTCATCGCGACGAAGCGCGCGAGGCCATCCGAGATCCTCGCGCTGACCTTCACGGACCGCGCGGCCGACGAGATGCAGGCCCGGGTCGACGTGCTCGTGCCGTACGGGTACGTCGACACCGCGATCCACACGTTCCACGGGTTCGGCGACCGCCTGCTCCGCGAGTTCGGATTCGAGCTCGGGCTGCCGTCGGACCCGCGCGTGCTGACCCGGCCCGAGGTCGTCGTGTTCCTGCGCGAGCACCTGTTCGAGCTCGGGCTCGACCGGTACCGGCCGCTGGGCGATCCGACACGCTTCCTCGATGCGCTCGCCGGCCTGTTCAGCCGTGCCAAGGACGAGGACGTCGATGCGGAGGAGTACCTCGCGCACGCGCGCCGGCTGCTCGAGACGGCCGAGGGGCTGCCCGAGGATCAGACGGGGCCCGGCGCGCCGACGGCTGCGGCCGGGACGAGTCGAGCGCCGCGGGCGGCGGCGCTCGAGGAGGCGCGCAACCAGCTCGAGATCGCGACCGCGTACGCGCGGTACCAGGGGCTCCTGGCGGGCTCGGGGCTGGTGGACTTCGGGGACCAGCTCCACCTCGCGCTCCGTCTCCTCCGCGAGCACCCTGCCGTCCGCGAGCGGCTGCGGCGGCGCTACCGGTACGTGCTGGTCGACGAGTTCCAGGACACGAACCGCGCGCAGCTCGAGCTCCTCGCGCTGCTCGCCGGAGAACGCGGGAACCTGACGGTGGTCGGCGACGACGACCAGGCGATCTACGCCTTCCGGGGGGCCGCCGTCCGGAACATCCTCGAGTTCCACGAGCGGTTCGACGCGCGCGTCGTCGTGCTGCGCCGGAATCACCGCTCACGTGCTCCGATCCTCGAGGCTGCCGGCCGGCTGATCCGGCACAACGACCCCGAGCGGCTCGAGGTGCGGGAGGGTCTCGACAAGCGCCTGGTCGCCACGCGTCGGTCGCGCCGCGCGGCGCCCGTCAGGGACCACCGGTTCGCGACGGCGGCAGACGAGGCCGACTTCGTGGCCGCGGAGGTGACGGCGCGCATCCGCCGCGGCGTTCCGCCTCGCGAGATCGCGGTCCTGGTCCGCGCCAACGCCGACGCCGACCCGATCCTCCGCGCGCTGAACCTCCGGGGGGTCCCGTGGCAGTTCAGCGGCGCGTCGGGGCTGTATTCGTGTCCCGCCGTGCGCCGGCTCCTCGCGTTCCTGCGCACCGTCGCCAACCCCGACTCGACCCTCGACCTGTACGCGCTCGCCACCACCGAGCCGTACTCGCTCGGCGGACAGGACCTCACGCGGCTCGTCGAGGAATCCCGCAGGACGCACCGGCCGCTCTGGCTCCTCTTCGAGGAGATCGCCGGCGGCACCCGTCGCGACATTTCGCCGGAGACGGCCCGGCCCATCGAACGGCTCGTCTCGGACGTTCGCGCCGCACTGGTGCTGTCACACCGCAGGCCGGCAGGCGAGGTCCTGTACGACTTCCTGCGCCGCAGCGGGACCCTCGCAGCCCTCGCCGCGCACCCGGCGGATGCGTCCGACGCCGTCGACGTGGCGCGGTTCTTCGACATCGTCGGCCGCCAGTCGGCCCTGCTCGCCGATCCCCGAGTGCCGTTCCTCGTCCCTCATCTCGCCACGCTGCTGGAGGCCGGCGACGACCCCGCGGCCGCCCACGACGACGAGGAGGACGCCGTGTCGGTGCTGACGGTGCACAAGGCCAAGGGCCTCGAGTTCCGGGTCGTGTTCGTCGCGGGTCTCGTGGATGGCCGGTTCCCGGTTCGGGCGCGGCGCGAGGCGCTGGCCCTGCCGGAGGGACTCGACGCGGCATCGGATGGCGAAGCCTCAGACGGGCTGGCGGAGGAGCGTCGTCTGTGCTACGTCGCGATGACCCGCGCCCGGGACGAGCTCGTCCTCACGAGCGCCGCCGACACCGGCGGGCGCCGGCTGCGCCGCGTGTCGCCGTTCGTCGCCGAGGCGCTGGATCTGCCGCTGGCGGTGGCATCCGGCGCGCCCGGGGGACGTGGCGCCGCCGAGGCGGTCATGCCCGCGACCGCCGGAACGGATCGTCTCGCGCGGTTCGAGCCTGTCGAGCCGCCTCCGAGCGGCTCCAGGTCGCCGCATCCGCCCGCCGTCCTCAGCTTCACCCAGGTCGACGAGTACCTGGCGTGCCCCGCGCGGTACCGGTTCCGGCACCTGCTGCGGCTGCCGACGCCCGCGCACCACGCGATCACGTACGGCATCGCGCTGCACGAGGCCGTGGCAGCGTTCGGCCGCAGCCAGATCCAGGGTCGCCCGCTGACGGAGGCCGGGCTCCTCGAGGTGTTCACGCGCGCCTGGTCGGGACTCGGGTTCCTGTCGAGGGAGCACGAGGAGGCGCGTCTGGCCGCGGGGCGGAAGGCGCTCGTCCGGTTCCGGGACGCCGCCCTCGTCTCCGCGCGGCGCCCGATCGCGGTCGAGGAGCCCTTCTCGGTCGCTCTCGACGGCGTTCGTCTCCAGGGTCGCTTCGACCGGATCGACGAAGGGCCCCACGGCGTGGTCGTGACGGACTTCAAGTCGAGCGACGTGCGGGACCGCGGACGGGCGCGGGAGCGTGCGCGAGAATCGCTGCAGCTCGCGCTGTACGCGCTCGCCTGGCGTGCCCGCGAAGGCGCACTTCCGGCCGAGACCGAGCTCGTGTTCCTCGACTCGGGCATCGCCGGCAGCGTCCCGCCCGACGCCGCTCGTCTCGATCGGGCCGTGGGGCGCGTCCGAGAGGCGGCCGACGGGATCGGGCGCGGGGTGTTCGACGCGCGACCGAACTCGATGACCTGCCGGTACTGCCCGTTCCGCGAGATCTGCCCCTCGAGCGCCGCGTAGACCGCACGCCTGCCCCGCGAGCCCCGCGTCGGCCGTACGTCTGCCCCGCGAACGCGGCGTCGCCGGCACCTGGGGCGCGCGTTCCCGCCGGCGCGGCGGGTAGACTCGGCGAGGCCGGATCACGTCCTGCCGGTCCGTCCCTCGTCCGTCGATCGGAGGCGCATGCAGCCGCGCGACCGCGTCACCGCCATCGTGCTCATCGCCGTCGCGCTCGGGTGCTGGTTCGTCGTGGCCGCGATGCTGACGTCCGTCTCGCCCGCGGGCAGGCCGGAGGTCCAGGTCGCCGGGTCGATCCTCATCGGGCTGGCGTGCGGCGCGACCGCGGTCCCACTCGTCTGGCTGGCGGTGTTCAGTCACCAGCACCGGATCGCGCGACCCGGCGACTGGGCGCGCGCGGTGCGTCGCGGCGCGTGGGTCTGGCTCATCGTGGCGCTGCTCGTCGCACTCCGCACGCAGGGAGCCTTCAGCGCGCCGATCGCGCTGTTCGTCGTCGTCATGGTCGCGTTCGTCGAGATCAGCCTCAGCCTGCAGCGCTGACGGCCCCGACGGCGGTCGGGCGGCTCGTTCGGCCGGGTCATCGCCGAGCCGCGGTTACAATCCGCGGACGCGTCCCGCCGGACCTTCACGGGCACCGGCGACGTCCAGACGAGGACGACCATGGCGCTCTCCCGCCCAGGCCCGCTCGGTCGAGCGAACGGCTGGGACCTCCCCTACGAGACCTTCGACGAGTTCGACCTGCCCGTGTACGTCGGGATGCCGGCGTACTCGAAGCTGCCGTACGTGCCCGAGGCCGCCGCGCTCCGCGACCGGAAGCCGGATGTCGCGATCGTCGGCGCGCCGTTCGACGACGCCGTCAGCCACCGGCCGGGTGCCCGGTTCGGCCCGCGAGCGATCCGCGCGGCGACCTACACGACCGGCTCGCTCCACTCGCTCCAGCTCGACGTCGAGCCGTTCGAGGTGCTCGACGTGGTGGACGCGGGCGACGCGAACATCGTGCCGGCGTGGCTCGACCGCGGGCACGCGATGGTGTACCGCAAGGTGCGCGAGGTCGCGGAGTCCGGCGCGATCCCGATCGTCCTCGGCGGGGACCACTCGATCACGTGGCCCTCGGCCACCGCCATTGCCGAGGTGCGCGACCCGGCCACGATCGGCATCGTCCATTTCGACGCGCACGCCGACACCGCTCCGAACGACTGGGGAGTGCTGGCGGGCCACGGGACCCCGATGCGGCGGCTGATCGAGTCGGGCGCGGTGCAGGGCCGCAACTTCGTGCAGGTGGGGCTGCGCGGGTACTGGCCCGGGCCCGAGGTGTTCGCGTGGATGCAGGCGCAGGGCATGCGCTGGCACCTGATGCGCGAGATCGAGGAGCGGGGAGCGGAGGCCGTCATCGACGACGCGATCTCGGAGGCGCTCGAGGGCGCCGACGCGATCTACCTGTCGGTCGACATCGACGTGATCGACCCGGGCATGGCCCCGGGGACGGGCACGCCGGAGCCGGGCGGCCTGCTGACGCGCGAGCTGCTGCGCGCCGTTCGGCGCATCGTCGGGCGTGTGCCGCTCGCCGCGATGGACGTCGTCGAGGTGTCCCCGCCGTTCGACCACGCCGAGGTCACGGCGATGGCGGCGCACCGCGTGGCCCTCGAGGCCATCAGCGCGCTGGCCGTCCGAAAGCGCGCGGGCGAGACCGTGCGCCACGTGCCCCGCGGGTCGTCGGCGGCGACCGCATCGTCCAGCGGGGGCTCGGCAACCAGCGGGGGCTCGGCAACGAATGCCACCCGCGACGGAGCGAGCTGACCTGAGCGTCGCACCACCTCCCACGTCCATCCGTCGGCACTCCGCGACCTGCCCGACGTCGACTCCCCGACGCTCCGCGAGCTGCCGTCCCGGACGGTCCTCCGGCCGTCTACGATTCCCGCATCGGTTGCGGCCGCGCCCGCCGCGCCCGGCCACGTAATCCCGAGGGAGGAGCACGTGCACCTGACCGACTTCATGCCCGCGGGCCCCCACACGGGCGCCAAGGCCCGGATCGCGGCCGCGATCGAGGCCGCCCGCGACGAGATCCTGGAGCTGTCGCACCGGATCCACGAGAACCCGGAGCCGGCGTTCGAGGAGCACCGCGCCGCCGGGTGGGTCGCGGAGGCCGTCGCGCGGCACGGGTATCGGGTCGAGCACCCCGCGGGACGGCTCGAGACCGCGGTCCGGGCGACGCTCGCGGGCGGCCGAGGGAGGCACGGGAGCCGCGTGGCCGTTCTCGCCGAGTACGACGCCTTGCCCGGGATCGGGCACGCCTGCGGGCACAACACCATGGCGGCGAGCGGCGTCGGCGCGGCCTTCGGCCTGGCGGCGGTGGCTCCGGAGATCCGCGGCGAGATCGTGTTCCTCGGCACGCCGGCGGAGGAGCGCGGGTCCGGCAAGCAGTACATGCTCGACGACGGCCTCTTCGACGGCGTCGATGCGGCGATCCTGTTCCACCCGAGCGACCTGACGCTCATCGAGGCGAAGCTGCTGGCCAGCGAGGACGTCGACGTCACGTTCCTCGGGCGGGCCGCCCATGCCGCGGCCCAGCCGTGGGAAGGCCGGAATGCGCTCGATGCGCTCGTCCTGCTGTTCACCTCGATCGGGCTGTGGCGGCAGCAGCTCCCGCCCGACGCCCGGGTGCACGGGATCATCCTCGAAGGCGGGACCGCCGCCAACATCATCCCGGACCGCGGCGTGGCGCGGTTCATGGTCCGGTCGCCCGACCAGGCGTTCTTCGGATCGATGCGCGACCGGTTCCGGGAGCTGTGCGAGGCGGCGGCGAGGGCCACGGCATGCGAGGTCGAGGTCGTGTTCTCCGGACACTCGGATACGATGCGGCACAACCGCGTGATCGGGGACCGGTACCGGGCCAACCTCGAGGCGTACGGCATCCGCGAGGATCCGCCGACCCCGAACATGGGCAGCTCTGACATGGGCAACGTCAGTCTGCGTCTCCCGACGATCCACCCCGACATCGCGATCTGCGACCCGGGCGTGCCGGGACACTCGATCGAGTTCCGCGAGGCCGCGCGGACACCGCGCGCCGACGACGTCACGCTGATCGCGGCGGCGGTCGCCGCGGGAGTCGCGTACGAGCTGCTCGCCGACAGGCCCCTCGTCGAGGCCGCGTGGCGCGAGTTCCGGGAGCAGCCATGACCGTCGGAGCGGACCTCGCGCGCCTGTACGACCTGGACCTCGCCGAGGACCTCGACGATCTCGACCTGTATCGCGCGCTCGCGGCACGCTGCGGAGGTCCGGTGCTCGAGCTCGCCGCCGGCAGCGGACGGCTGGCGGTCCCGCTCGCGTGCGGCGGCCTGGAAGTCGTCGCCGTCGACAACGACCCCGCGATGCTGGACCGTGCGAGGTCGCGCTGGGCGGGGGAGCGGCGCACGCGTCGCGTGCTGCCGGGCGGCCACCTGGAGCTCGTCGACGCCGACCTGTTCGACCTCGCGCTCGAGCCCCGCTTCGGGCTCGTGATCCTCGCGCTCAACACGCTGTTCCTGCTCGGCGACGCGGGACGCCAGCGGGCGGTGCTCGCCGCCATGGCCCGACACCTCCGACGCGGCGGCCTCGCCGTGGTCGACGCGTGGATCCCGTCGGCGGACGACCTCGCGATCTACGACGGTCGCGTCGTGCTCGAGTGGGTCCGCGACGACCCGGAGTCCGGCGACCGCGTCGTGAAGCTCGCGAGCGCTTCGTACGACCCGCCGACGCGGCGTCTCGACCTGACGTCGATCTTCGAATCGGCGCCACCCGAAGGCGGCCCGCTGTCGCGCCACCTGCGCCGCGACGTGCTCCACCTCACGAGCGCCGCGGAGGTCGTGCAGGCGGCCACCGATGCCGGCCTCGCGGTCGACCAGGTCGGCGGCGACCACGATCTGACGGCGTTCGGGCCCGGGTCCAGCCGGGTGGTGCTGATCGCCGGCTTGGTATAGTCGGGCCGTGCCCACGGATCAGATCCGCCTGCTCGTCGTCGAGGACGTCCCGCAGGTCGCGCAGTACATGCGGGGGCTCGTGAGCACCAGCCCGCGGGTCAAGCTCCTCGACATCCTGCGCGACGGACGGTCGGTGCTGGAGCAGGCCGCGCAGCAGCGGCCCGATGTCGTGATCGTCGACGCGCTCCTCCAGGGACGCGTCGGCGGACTCGAGCTCGCCGCACAGCTCCGCAACGCCGCCCTGCCGGCCGCGATCGTCGTGATCACCGTGCCGCAGCGTCCCGTCGCCGTCGCGCCCGAGCGCGGCATCGACGCCGTGCTCTCGATGCCGTTCACCGGCTACGAGCTCATCACGCTGCTCCAGAAGTCGGTCGAGGCCCAGCGGTCCCGGGACGCGACCGCGGCGGCGGCGCTCATCGCCGTCTTCGCCCCGAAGGGCGGCGTCGGGAAGACGACGCTCGCGTTCAACCTCGCCGTGGCGATCCAGCAGCACCGGGGCGCGCGGACCGTGCTCATCGACGGGAGCCTCCAGTTCGGCGACCTCCGGGCGCTCCTGAAGGTGCCCGGCGACGCGCCGTCGATCCTCGACCTGCCGATCGACCGGATCCAGGAGGCGGACCTCGCGGAGGTCCTCTGGCGCGACCCGTCCGGGATCGACATCCTGCTCGCCCCGCCGCGGATCGAGATGGCCGACATGGTCACGCCCCGCGACGTCGAGAAGGTGCTATCGCTCGTCCGGCGGGTGTACGACGTCACGGTCGTCGACCTGGCGACCAACCTCAGCGACCTGACGCTCGCCTTCCTGGATGTCGCGGACGTGATCCTCGACGTC
>JAJYGO010000379.1 GCA_021785115.1 Chloroflexota bacterium
GGGAACCTGCCGCGGCTGCAACACTTCGAGGGCCGAGCCGCGAGGCTGTTTCACGCACCGGTCCGCCGTGCGGCGTCCTGTAACACCTCTCACTTCAATCAGAAGTTCACACACGCATCACATGCCCCTTACCACCGCGACGCTAACTGGAGCTGCTCGCTTGAAATCCGTCCCGTTCGAGGAGGGTCCCATCGTGTCTTCCCACCATGGCGCCGGCACACCATCGGGTATCGACGGGCTGCGACGCGCGCTCGCGGCCCCGCCCCGGCGGACTGCGGGTGCGCATCGGCAGCGGGTCGCCGCCATCGTCGCCGCAGGCGGTCTGCTGTTCGCCGCGTGCAGCGGTTCCGTGACCAGCGTGGCGCCGACCGCTGCGCCATCCTCCGTCGCCGCGATCGCCCCGATCGCCTCGACCGCCGCCGGAGGTGGGGGCGCCACTTCCCCGGCTGCCAGCGCTGCGCCGGCCGCGACGCCCACCCCATCGCCCGTGCCGCTCGTCGTGTACTCCGCGCAGGGGTACGACTCGGCGATGACCAAGGCGTTCCAGGCCGCTACCGGCATCCCTGTCCAGCTGGTGGACGACAGCACGGGCCCGCTGCTCGTGAAGGTGCAGGCCGAGAAGAGCAACCCCAGGTGGGACGTGCTGTGGGTGGACGGAGACGAGGCGTTCGCCTCGCTCGACCAGCAGGACTACCTGGTCAAGGGGTACGAGCCCAGCGTGACCTTCAACGCGCTCGGGTCCTCGCTCATCCCCACGGACAAGAGCTACGTGCCCACCGGTGTGACGATGGCGGGAACCGTCGTCTACAGCTCGAAGAACGTGACGGCCCCGCCCACAACCTGGAACGACCTGCTGTCACCGACGTGGAAGGGCCAGGTTGGGATGAACGATCCCGCCGTCTCCGGCCCCACGTATCCGTTCGTGGCCGGCCTCTTCAACTATCTCGGCGGGGTGTCCCAGGGCGAAGCGTTCCTGCAGCAACTCAAGGTAAACGGGCTCAAGGTGAACCAGACGAACGGCGACACGCTGCACGCGCTCGAGGGTGGACAGATCAAGATCGCGCTGATCCAGAGCTCGGCGGGGATCGGGGCCGAGGCAAAGGACCCCTCGCTGAAGACGGGCTTCATCTCACCCAGCACACCCATCCCGAGCGTGATCGGCATCGACGCGAAGACATCGCCGCAGGCCATCGCGGAGGCCGAGCAATTCGCCGCCTTCGTGCTGTCGGCACAGGGCCAATCGGTGATGGAGTCGGGCGATCCCAGCGGCGACTCGCTCTACTGGCCGGTGGTGGACGGCGTCCAGCCGCTGTCGCAGCTCCCGGCGCTCTCGAGCGTCCCGGCCAGGCCGATCGATCCTGTCCTGTGGGGCTCGCGCGAGAACGCCATCAACACGTGGTTCACTGACAACATCGTTCAGTGATCCACCGTCTCGGGCGGATGGGGCCGTCCTGGCTGGGCCGCCGCGTGGCGGTGGCCCAGCCGGTGGGCGTCTCCACGCCGGCGGCCGGGCCGGACTCGTCGGAGCGCACCCTCTCTGGCAAACGAGTGTGGCTGGTCGACCGACCCGGGCTGGTCGCCGGATCGGCCCTGCTCTGGGTCGTGCTCGGCGCGCTGCTGATCCTGCCGATGGCTGTGTTCCTGGTGCAGGCCTTCTCCCCGCGGCTGTTCGGCGCGGGCGACCGGTGGTTCACGCTCTCCAACTTCGAGAGCGCGTTCTCCGGGGCCACCCTCCGGGGGCTCGCCGACTCGGTCGGGGTGAGCGCCGCCACGTCCGTCATCTGTGTTGCGATCGGCGGATCCCTGGCGTGGGGGGTGCATCGCACCGACCTGCCCGGGAGGCGGCTGTGGCCGATCCTCATGTGGGCCCTGCTGCTCGTTCCGACCTTCCTCGCCGCCGAGGGATGGGAGTACCTGCTGCAGCCGCAGGGGGTGCTGTCCCAGTTCGGGATCGACGCCTCACCGTTCTACGGGGTGTTCTTCGGCCCGGTCGGGGTCGTCTTCGTCCTCGCGATGTCGGCGCTCCCGTACGCGTACATCACGATCTCGGCTGCGCTGCTCCACCTGGGATCGGAGTTCGAGGAGGCGGCGCGGGTGCACGGCGCGGGCGTGTGGCGCACCACGCGGATCATGCTCCCGATCCTCGGGCCGGCACTGCTCTCCGCCGCGGCGATCGTGTTCGCGGAGTCCATGAGCGACTTCGGCGTCGCGTCCACGCTGGCCGCCAACGCCCACTTCCCCGTCGCCACCTACGTGCTCTTCCAGGCGATCGACAACGATCCGGCGGACTTCGGGCTGGCCGCCGCCATCGGCTGGCTGCTCGTCGCGTCGGCCGCCATCCCGATCGCGGTGCAGGCCTGGGCGCTCCGCGGGCGCACCTATGCCGTGGTGTCCGGCCGGACGCGCACGGCCACGCGCACGCACCTGTCCCCGGTCGTGCGGGTCGCCGCCACGGGCTCGGCCACCCTGCTCTTCGGCCTCGCCCTCGGCGCCCCGGTCGTGGGCGCGCTGGTCGCCTCGCTGCTGAAGGGCTTCGGCTCGGAAGTCTCCGTGTCCTCGCTGACGCTCGACAGCTACCGGTCGGTCCTCGCCGGGAATGCCGATCTGGCGGCGCCGCTCGCCTTCTCGACCGCCATGGCGGCCGTGACCGCCCTCGCGACGATGATCCTGGGGCTCGCTGTCGCACGCCTCCTGACCGCCCGGGGCGCCGGTCGCCTGGCCCGCCTGACCGATCTGGTCCTGCTCGGCTCGGTCGCGCTCCCCGGGATCGTGCTGGCCGCCGGTTACATCTTCGCGTACAACCTGCCGCTGCTCGGGAACATCGGGCTGGATCTCTACGAGACGACGCCGCTGCTGATCATGGGCTACGTGGCGACGGCCCTGCCCAGCCAGGCCAGGCTCATGTCGGGTCCGGTGTCCCAGCTGCAGGATTCCCTCGTCCAGGCAGCTCGGGTCCACGGGAGCTCCGCCGCGTCGGCGTGGCGCAAGGCGTTGTTGCCGGTCCTCTCGCGCATCCTGCTCTGGGCCGGACTGCTGACGTTCGCGAAGACCCTCCTCGAGCTGCCCGTCTCCCAGCTGCTGTACCCGCCGGGATCGCCCCCGGTGTCGGTGGCCATCAACTCGTACGTGGCCGGGTATCACTACGACACCGGCACGGCGATGACGGTCGTCGCGCTCGCCGAGGAGTTCGCCGTGATCCTGGCCGGGCTCGCGCTGTTCGCGCTGCTCACGCCGAAGGGATGGCGCCGCTCGCTCGGGGCGACGCCATGATCCCGGCCGGGACGAATGGCACGAAGAGATCGCCCGAGGCCCTTCGGGCCGCCGCACCTGGGGTCGTGATCGAAGGGGCGACGAAGCGGTTCGGCGCGACGACGGCGCTCGACGGGGTGTCGCTCGCCGTCGAGCCCGGCACCTTCCTCGTGCTCCTCGGGCCCTCGGGGTCGGGCAAGACCACCCTGCTGCGCTGCCTGGCGGGGATCGAGCGACTTTCCGCGGGACGAATCGGGATCGGAGACCGGCTCGTCGCGGACGGGGAACGGCACCACGTGGCGCCGGAACGACGCGACCTCTCCATGGTCTTCCAGGACTACGCGCTGTGGCCCCACCTGACCGCGGAGCAGAACGTTGCGTTCGCCCTGGCACGCCGGCGGCTGCCGAAGGCGGAGGCCACGCATCGCAGCCACGAGCTCCTCGAACGCGTGGGGCTCTCCGGCCTCGCCGAGCGGTTCCCGAACGAGCTCTCGGGTGGCGAGCAGCAGCGCGTCGCCCTTGCCCGTGCGCTCGCGGCCGGCACGGGACTCCTGCTCTTCGACGAGCCGCTGTCCAACCTCGACGCCGGGCTGCGCGAGGGGCTGCGCGTGGAGATCGCGACGCTCGCCCGCGAGGCGGCCGCGACCGCCATCTACATCACCCACGACCAGGGAGAGGCGTTCGCGCTTGCCGACCGGATCGGGGTGCTCCAGCGCGGTCGCCTGGTGCAGCTGGGGGCACCGGAGGACGTGTACTTCCGGCCGGCGACCGCCTTCGTGGCGCACTTCACCGGACTCGCGGGAGCGCTGCACGCGACGGCGGACGGTCCGGCGGGTCCCGGCTTCGTCCGTGTTCGCGTGGGCGCGATCGGCGCACACGGGATCGCCGCCGTGCCTGGAACGGCGGACGTGGCGCCCGGGACCCGAGGGCGCATCCTGTTGCGCCACTCGGCCGTGCGCCTGGGGCCGCCGTCAGGGCCGGGGATCGTGGGCCGGGTTTCCGACACGGCCTTCAGGGGGCGAGGCTACGACCACGCCGTGGAGCTGCCCTGGGGCGAGCGCCTCGTCGGCATCCACGACGAGCGGCGCTGGAGCCGTGAGGATGTCGTTGGCCTGCAGCTGGACCCCGCTGGGTCCTTCTTCTTCCCGGGCGAGCTGCCCCTCAGTCAGGACTGACCCCTCGGCCGCCACCGTCTTCGCCACCGGGCAGCGGCGGTGCCCCGAGCCCGGCCCTCACTGCCCGCCCGAGTGTGCGACCAGCGGCAGCGGCGGACGGCGCCGGCGGCTCGCGGGGGAGTCGAGCGCGGCCGGCTCGACTGGCGGCCAGGCGGGGCCCGGGCGGGCGATCGCATACCCCTGGGCGAGGAGGGGCCCGCGGGTGCGGGCGAGGAGCGCCAGGTCGGCGGGCGCCTCGACCCCTTCCGCGATAGGGGTCGCCTCGATGGTGGTGGTGAAGCTGACGAGGGCGTGCACCAGCGCCTGGCGGGCCGAGTCGTCGCCCAGACCCCGGATGAGCAAGGCGTCGAGCTTGACGAAGGCGGGCCGCAGCTCGGTCACGTGGCGCATCGAGGCGTAGCCGGCCCCCGCGTCGTCCACAGCGACACGCGCCCCACGGGCGAGGTAGGGCGCCATCGCCTCGCGCAGCGCGGCGTAGTCGGCCACCGCCTCCTCCTCGGTCACCTCGATCACGAGGCGCGCCAGCGAGCCGCCCGCCAGAGCCGCCCGCACCGGCGCGCTCGCCAGGTAGCGGGGGCTGACGTTGAGGGAGAGGAAGGTGCCAGCCGGAAGGCCCGCCTCGCGGGCCACGGCACGGGCCCGTTCGACCGCCAGGGCCTGCAGCTCGGCCCCCAGGCCGACCGCGGCCGCCTGGGCGAACCAGACGTTGGGGGGCTGGACCGGCGCGAGGCGGAAGCGGGCGAGGGCCTCGTAGCCGGCCACCTTCCGCTCGGACAGGGCCAGGATCGGCTGGTAGTGGGGCACCAGCAGCGTCGGCGTCGCGAGCACCTGCAGGATCCGCTCGCGGTCCCGGCGGCGGGCCGCCTCCTCGTCCTCCACGGCGCGGCGCACGATCCCCGCCGCGAGCCCCCCGATCGCCTCGAGGTACGCGTCCTCGTCGGGGCTCAGGGGCTCGGGCTCCCCGCGCTCGCCGGCCAGCAGGGTGCCCACCAGGGCGCCGCGGTCGGAAAGCGGCAGTACCAGGAGCGCGTGCGCGCCCCGCTCGGCGAGGAGCGCCGCACCCGCGCCCGAACCCGGCAGGCGTGCGAGGTCGGTGCGCAGCGGACCCTGTGCGGCCAGCGCGCGGAGCTCGTCGGCGCGCTCGGTAGGCACGAGCGGTGGGATGGGGCCGCCCCCCTCCGGCGCCGACCAGACCGCGAGGCGCTGGGTGCCCGCCGCATCGAAGAGGTAGATGGCCACCGCCACGACCGGCCAGATGCGGGCCACCTTCGCCAGCAGCGCCTCGCCCGCCGCGGTCGCCGAGGGTGCGCCCGCGGCCGCCTGGGCCGCCGCCTGCAGGCCCTCCAGGTGGGCGGTCCGCTCCCGGGCCAGCGCGCGGTCGGCGGTCACCTCGTGCAGGCTCACCACGAGGCCGCCCGGTGACTCCGCGGCGTCGAGGGGGCGCCCGCTCACCTGCACGCTGCGCTGCGTCCCGTCGGGGCCGCGCAGCGTCACCAGGGTGGGGGGCAGGGGCCGGCGCGCCGCGAGCGCCGCCTCGAGCTGCGCCGGCGCGTCGCGCACCTCGATCCCGACCCGTCCGGCGACCTCCCCGTAGGTGGCTCCCAGGAGGTCGGCCCGGGGCGCGCCCAGGAGCAGCTCCGCCGTCGCATTGCAGAGCGTGAGCCGGCCCCCGGCATCGAAGACCAGGATCCCGTCGGCGGCGGCTTCCACGGTGTGTCGCAGGCGCTCCTCGGAGGCGCGCAGGACCGCGTCGCCGCGCGCCTCGGCGGCCCGCTGAGCGACCACGCCGGCGAGGCGCTGTGAGCGGTCCCAGAAGAAACCGAGAACGCCGCCCGCCAGCAGGAAGGCCGAGAGGCGCAGCACCCAGCCCCACTGCCCGAGGTCGCGCACCGAGGCGGCCGTGCTGTCGGGCATCAGGGGTCCCATGAGCAGGCCGGCGGCCAGGCCCGCCAGCAGGCCGCCCCGCCAGCCGCCGCTCAGGGCGGCCAGGACGATGGCAGGATAGGCGAAGTGGACGAGCGGGTTCGGCGCGCCGCCCGTGGCACGCACCGCAACATACACGGCGAGCAGGAGGAGCGCGGACGCACCGAGCAGCGCCGCGCGGCGCCAGCCGAACGTGATCGGCAGGCGCACGGCCTGCCGGACGCTCTCCGATGCCATGGCACTCGTGAGCGTAACTGCCCGGCGGCGCCGGGCTATGGCCCGCCTGGTGTGCGGGACTGATCCACTGGTACCAGGGCAATGCGGCCTGGAGCATCCGCGGCAGGAACACCGAACGTCGCAGCCGGAGCCGGTCGGCCGAAGAGGTAGCCCTGGCCGTAGCCCACCCCGAGGGCCGCGAGTCGCTCCCGCTCCGCCTCGGTCTCGACCCCCTCTGCCACGAGCCGGATGCCCGTCTGCTGGACGAAGAACACGAGTCCACTGACGAGGGCCTGGCGGGCGGGGTCCTCGTCGATTCCGCGGACGAGCTGCAGATCGAGCTTCACGACCGCCGGCCGGAGCGACAGGATGTGGCGCAGGCTTGCATAGCCGGAGCCCGCGTCATCGACGGCGAGCTCAACATGCTCCCCGAGCGCCTCCCATGCCTCGGCGAGAACCGGGTAGTCGGCCACGGGCTCGTATTCGGTCAGTTCGAGAACCACGGAACGATCCGTTCCCGCAACCAGCGAATGGAGATCTCCGCGGGCCGCCAGGAAGGCCGGAGACACATTGAGGTGGATGGCCGCTCCCGGCGGCAGGTGGTCGGCCTCTGTCATGGCGGCCCGGAGCGTGGCCTCCTCCAGGGCGTCGCGGAGTCCGACCCGCGCCGCCTCGTGGAAGCGCTCGTCCGGTCGTGTGCCGTCGACGAACCGGGAGAGGGCCTCGAAGGCGACGGCGCTCCCGCCGGCGAGCGACACGATCGGCTGGAACACGATGGTGAACGCCGCCGTCTCGATCACCCGCCGGATCACCGCCGCCGCGTCGCTCCGCTCGATCGCCGCGTCGAGGATCGGGCGGACGGCTGCATCCATGAGATCCGCAAGCTCGGCCAGCTCCTCGAGCCGGTGGGCGAGCGGTGGCACGCCCGCGGTGCGTGACGTCGCATCATCGGCCACGGCGAGGAGGCCGTCGGGTCCGTCCCCGGTGCCCTGGAGCGGGACATACGCGACGTCGGCCGGCAGTCCCGCGCTCCTCGCGGCACCTCGGGTCGTCTGCAGCCACGGACCCTCTCGGGCGCGGGCCAGCAGGGCTCCGCTGGCGCTGTTTCCGAGAGGCGTGTCGGCCACGAAGCGCGCTGCCAGACTGCCTCTGGCCGCGAGTGTCCGCAGATGCCCGTCGGGCTCGCGCCACAGGAGCGCGATGGATCTGAGTCCGAGAATCGTGGCCAATCCTTCCACGATCTGGCTCCCGAGACGCTCGATGGCTGCGTCGCGCGGCAGGTGACGCAGCCAGATGCTCAGGGATCGATGCGTCGCCGACACCCGGCTCGTCCGGGCCTCCCAGGCCTGCCGGCCGCGCAACTGCGCCCGGACGCGCGCGATCAGCTCGGCAAGCGACACCGGCTTGGCGAGGTAGTCGTCAGCGCCGGCCGCGAGACCGCTCAGACGCGACGCCTCCTGGCCCTGCCCTGTGACGAGGATGGCCGGCAAGGTGCGCGTCTCCTCGTGCGCGCGGAGCTCCTGCAGCACGGCCGGGCCGTCGCGGCGCGGCATGACACTGTCGAGCAACACCACGTCGACGCGCCGACGACGAACGAGTCGCAGGACCTCTTCGCCGTCGCCCGCCAGCAGGGTGCGAAAGCCTTCCTCCCGGAGCGCACGGGCAAACAGCGTTCGAACCGCCGGATCGTCGTCGGCGATCAGGACGAGCGGCGCCCTGTCGCGTGCCCGCGGGTGGCTGTGGATCGCACTCATCGGTCCAGGGTCTCGCGAACCTTACGGGCGAGCGCCGTCCCGCTGAACGGCTTGGCGAGGAAGGCGGACCCGTCGCCGCGGCTCTCGCGGAAGGCGCCGTTCTCCGTGTATCCGGACGTGTAGAGCACCGGGAGGGTCGGTCGCGTTTCCCGTAGTTGTGCCGCCAGTTCGGTGCCCCGCATGCCCGGCATGACGACGTCCGTGATCAGCAGATCGATCGGCCGGGTCTCGCCGGCCGCGACCAGGAGTGCCCGCCGGGCATCATCGGCTTCGAGGACACGATAGCCGCGATGCTCCAGGGTCGACCGTGCGAAGGCGCGCACCGCCGCGTCGTCCTCGACCAGCAGCACGGTCTCGGAGCCGACGAGGGCGTCGCGCGCATCCGTGACGCTCGGGGCCGGAGCCGGCGCTCCGTCGGCGCGCGGCAGGTAGATCTTGAACGTCGAGCCGGCGCCCGGTTCGCTGTACGCCCAGACGTTGCCGCCCGACTGCTTGACGATCCCGTAGACGGTGGCCAGACCCAGACCGGTGCCTCGATCCGGACCCTTCGTCGTGAAGAAGGGCTCGAACGCGCGGCTCAGCGTGTCGGCGTCCATGCCCACGCCGGTGTCGCCGATCACCAGCGTGACATACCGGCCCGGGACCACGCTGAGATGGTTCGCCGCGTAGGCCGCGTCGAGCTCTGTGTTTGCCGTTTCGATCAGAAGCCGTCCGCCGTCGGGCATCGCGTCACGGGCGTTGAGCGCCAGATTGACGATCACCTGCTCGAGCTGGCTTCGGTCGGCCATCACGGACCCAAGAGCCGGGTCGAGCGCCGTCACGAGCTCGATGTCCTCACCGAGCGAGCGGGTCAGCATCGGCCGGAGGTCGGCGACCACGGCGTTGATGTCCAGGGCCACCGGCTCGAGGACCTGCCGGCGGGCGAACGCAAGAAGCTGCCGGGTCAGGCTCGCGGCACGGTCGCCCGCCTCGCGGATCTTCGTGAGATCGTCGCGCAGCCGGTCCGGGGAGTCGACTTCCGCGGACGCCAGTTCGGCAAACCCGTTGATCACCATGACCAGGTTGTTGAAGTCGTGCGCGATGCCACCCGCGAGCTGGCCGACCGAGTCGAACTTCAGGGCCTGATGCAGCTGCGCCGCGAGCTGCTCCCGCCGGGTGATGTCGACGATCGTCGCCATCACGTAGCGCTGGCCCTCGGGGTCCCGCCAGGGCGTCAGGCCGATCTCGGCCGGAAAGATCGCCCCGTCGCGCCGGCGACCGGTCAGGTTGCGCCCGTGGCCGAGCGGCCGAGCCACCGGCTGGTCCAGGTACCCGGTCAACTGGGCCGCATGCTGTTCACGGAAGCCGTCCGGCACGAGGGTCGCGAGGTCCTGCCCCTCGAGATCGGCCGGTTCGTAGCCGAAGAAGTCCCGGACCCGGGGGCTGGCGAGCACGATCCGCCCGGCCTGGTCGACGACGACGATCGCCGCCGGCGAGGCCTCGAGCAGGCTCCGGAAGCGCTCCTCGCTGGCGCGCAGCGCCCGCTCGGCTCGCGACCGCTGGGTGACGTCTTCGGCAATGCTCAAGATCTCGATGGTGGTCGGGTCTGCGCCACGAAGGAGGGCTGTCCAGATCTCGACCTCGATCGGCTCCCCGTCGCGCCGCCGCCGGCGGAAGCTCCCTGTGAGCTGTCCCCCGGCGACGACGGTCGCGATGTTCGCTCGGTACTCCGGCTCGAGGTCCGGTGGGACGGTGGGATTGGGCCGGCCGATGACCTCGGCGGCGGACCAGCCGAAGACCCGCTCGGCGGCCTCGTTCCAGCTCGCGATCCGTCCGTCGAGATCGATGGTGAAGATCGGCAGGGGGGAGGCGGTGACGGTCGCCTCGAGGCGCCGCACCGTGTCGACCAGGTGCGCTCGGGCCGCTCGCTCCTGCGTGAGGTCGCGGACGTAGGCAAGCGTGGCCAGACCGTCGGGGAGGGTGATGTCGCCCGCGATGACGCGGACCGGGAACTCGCTGCCGTCGGCCCGCAGGCCGGTCGACTCGGACTCGCCGGCGATTGGCTGCTCGACCGCGCGGCGGGCCGTGTTCTGCTGCCGGTCCGCTCGTGCCGCCGGCACGATCCGCTCGATCAACGCGCTCCCGATGGCGTCGGCGCGGTCTGCGAGCCTGAACGTGGCCACGAACGTCTGGTTCACGTCGACGATGTGGCCGCTGCGGCTGATCGCGGTGGCGAGCGGCGACTGATCGAACAGGGCCCGGAACCGCTGCTCCGTCTGGCGCAGGTCCGTCTCGAGCGCGATCTCTCTGGTGATGTCGCGAGCGACGCCGTCCAATCCGATGCTTCCGTCCGGCAGCGTGTACGGCGACGTCCTGAGCTCGACCCAGACCGCCTGGCCGTCCTTGCGCCGCCAGCGCAGCCGGAACGGATCGGGCGGGGCCTGCCGGCCGCCAAGGACGGCCTCGAGGAGCGGGCGGTCGTCCGGGTGGACCAGGTCGATGGCGAGGGTCGAGTCGGCGTACAGCTCTTCGGGCGTGTACCCCGAGACCTGGGTGAGCGAAGGGCTGACGTAGGTGAACCCCGCTGACGGCGCCACGCGGTAGCGAAAGACGACGTCGCGCGATTGCTCGGCGAGCGCCCTGAAGAGGCCGCTCTCGGCGGAGCGGCCAGGCGAGGCCTGCGCCCGCGTTGCTCTCTTCACGACACCCCCCGCGTCGGTTGGCCTGGATCCCGGTGAGGCGCGTGCTTCGCGCGCTTCACACGGCCAGTGCCCGGGGACGTTACAGCCATGTCGGTGCGCCTCGGAACCGGTCAAAGGTCCTATCGCACCATGAGCGACTCGACTTCAACGGGCCGAGGGCGAGTGCGAGCCCGAGAGCGCGAGCTCGGCGGCCCCAGGGGACGAACCGATACGGCCAGACCAGCGGGGCACCGCTGGCGATGGACGCGGCGGCGAGCACGGGGGTCGCCCTGAACAACGCACGCCGCAGCGCGGGCGCCCCGGCCACGCGGAAGCGAGGGTGCTGACGCACTGCCATCGCGGCTCGCTCGGGGTGTTCCGGCGGGGTGGTCTTGGCGATGGGTGGGGACCCCCATGTCTCAACCGTGGTGCGCTGGATTGCCCTACCGCTCCGGTCACACCACCTGGCCCGGAGGGGTTCGTCAGCCGGCCCGGAACCGAGGACCGGGCCGGGCTCACGACGGCCGGAGAGTATATGAACACCGTCGCCGTCGGTCTGTCCAGCCCCGTCGGCAGATGTGTGGACAGATGCTGTCGCCGGCAGATGCAGAGCGCGAGCTCCCAGGCCACAGGTCCAGGCTCTGCTCGCCGGCCTCCCGGGCACGCTATCGTTCCCCGAGATGGTCTCGCACCGGTTTGCTGCAGCCTCGACGACCCGCGTGCTCGTGCTCGGCGATCTCGTGCTCGACGTCATTCTCGCGCCATCCGGGCCGCTCAGGAGGGGCACGGACGTCGCCGGACACGTGTCGTT
>JAJYGO010000148.1 GCA_021785115.1 Chloroflexota bacterium
GTCGGGATCGGGATCATGGCCGCCGTGCTGCCGCTGCTCTTCGTCGAGCGCGGCTCGCAGATGACGTTCGTGCTGCAGTCGCTGATCCTGCTGGTCAGCGGGGTCTACTACAGCGTCGACATCCTGCCGGGATGGATGCAGGTCGTCTCATGCTTCTCGCCGGCCACGTACGTCCTCGACGCGGTCCGGAAGGGGCTCGTCGACGGCGTGTCGGCGACCGCGCTGCTCGGAGACGCCTGGCCGCTCGTCGTCATGGGGATCGTGCTGATCCCGCTCGGCATGTGGGTGTTCGGCCGCGCGGAGCGGTACGCCAAGCGGACGGGGCGGCTGAAGCGGGTGGGCTGACCGATGCGTGGCACGAACGGTCCCGCGACGTGCGGGACCTGGGGCTGGGACGAGCGGTGGGAAGCGACGTTCGCGCCTCTCTCCCGGTCCGGCCTTGCCCCGGCCCGGGTGGTCGCACAGCACCGGGGCCGCTGAATCCTCGTCGGCACGAGTGGCGACGTTGGCGCCGTGCCGACCGGCCAACGAGCGCCTCCTTCCAGCCCCGGTCCGGCCTCCCGAGTGCGCAAAGGGGGACATTGACACCGGTGGTAACGTCGCTGGTACCAGTTCATGTAACCGGTTACATGGCCAGCGCTTGCAGCGGGGAGGCGCGGTTTGAAGAGGCCGGTGACGATCCGTGACGTCGCACGACGAGCGGGCGTGAGCGTGGCGACAGCGTCGCGGGTGCTGAACCGCTACGAGCTCGTGAACGACGAGACGCGGCGTCGGGTGCTCGAGGTCATGGCGGATCTCAAGTTCACGCCGAGCCACGCCGCCCGCCGGCTCAGCCTCGGCCGGACGCTCACGATCAGCGTGGTCATCACGTTTCTCACGCGACCCCAGGCGGCGGAACGTCTGCGGGGCGTGGACGCCGTCCTGAGCGACAGCGAGTTCGACCTGGTCATCTACAACGTCGAATCAGTCGAGAAGCGCGACCAGTACCTGCGGACGCTCCCGGTGGCACAGCGGACCGACGGGCTCCTCGTCATCTCCCTGCCGCCCACCTCCGAGGAGGTCGCGGCGCTGGCGGCCGCGACGATCCCCGTCGTGGTGGTCGACGCGCACTCGCCCGGCCTGGAGGCGCTTCCGCGCGTCGTCGGCGACGACCGGGCGGGCGGCGAGATCGCGACGCGGCACCTGCTGCAGCTCGGCCATCGCCGCGTCGGGTTCGTGGGTGACGCGTTCGACAATCCGTGGGGCTTCACGTCGGGCCACGACCGGTACCTGGGCTACCAGCAGGCGCTGGCGGAGACCGGTCTGCCGATCCGGCCCGACCTGGTCGCGCTCGGCGCGCACGGGCGGTACGAGGCACGCGAGCTCGGCCTTCGATTGCTCGCCTCGCCCGAACCCCCGACCGCCATCTTCGCCGCGAGCGATACCCAGGCGCTCGGCGTCGTGGCCGCAGCGCGCGAGCTCGGGCTCCGGGTTCCCGAAGACCTGTCGGTCATCGGATACGACGACATCGAGGCGGCCGACTACGTGGGGCTCACGACCGTCCGCCAGCAGCTGTTCGAGTCCGGCCGCAGGGGGGCCGAGATCCTGCTGAAGGAGATCGAGGCGCGGTCGGCGACGGCCCCGTGCGTCTGCCTCGATCCCAGCATCGTCTCGCGGGCCACCACGGCGCCACCGAAGGGAGGGCCGGGCCCCGGTTGACGTCGGTGGGACCTCGATGGCCAATCAGCGCAGCGAGGAGGAGAACCTGCATGTCGTCGTTCGCGTCGACCACCTTCAGGCGGCGACCGCCCGGTCGCCACGGAACGATTCCTGCCATCGTCGCGGCGGCCCTCGTGGCCGTCGCCTGCGCGGCTCCCGGTACCACTCCGGCTCCCGCGACGCAGGCGCCGCCGAGCCAGGCCGCGTCCTCTGCCGCCGCGGCGAGCGCCTCGACGAGCGGGTCGAGCCAGGCGCCGGCGAGTGCGGCGGCCAGCGCCGGAGCGAGTGGAGCGTCGGCGGCCGCCCAGTACTGCGGGACCCAGCCCGTCACGCTCAACGCGTGGTTCGAGACCGGCTTCCAGCTCCCATTCTCGCTTTCGCAGGAGTTCACCAAGCAGTTCCCGAACGTGACCTGGAAGATCAGCCAGGACCAGTTCACGAACCTCATCAACGAGACGCCGCGTCTGCTCGCGGGCGCCAACCCGCCGGACCTCATCCGCCTGCCGACCATGGTCACGCTCGTGAAGGACGGGCTGCTGAAGAACCTCGACAGCTACGCGACGACGTTCGGCTGGGACAAGTGGCCGTCGTCGGAGCTCGCGCAGAACCGCGTCGGTCCGACCGGTGTCGGCTCCGGTTCGCTGTACGCGATGGGGCTCAACTACAGCATGACCGGCGTCTTCTACAACAAGAAGCTGGCCGCCGAGATCGGCATGACGCAGCCGCCCAAGACCCTTGCGGAGCTGGACTCGCTGCTCGCGAAGGCGAAGGCGAAGGGGCTCCAGCCGATCATGCAGTGGAACGCGTCCGCGAGCGGCGGCGGGCTCGCCTTCCCGCTCCAGGACCTCATGGCCGACTACGGTCCGGCGTCGGCGATCAACGACTGGATCTTCCAGAAGAAGGGCACGACGGTCGACACGCCCGCCAACCTGCAGGCGGCGCAGCACCTCCAGAAGTGGATCCAGGCCGGGTACTTCCCCACGGACGTCAACGCGATCCAGTACACCGACTCGAACGGCCGGTTCGAGAAGGGTGAGGGCGTCTTCACGTTCAACGGCGACTGGGAAGACGCCAACTACGACAAGCAGATGCCGGGCAACATCGGCTTCTTCCTGTTCCCGCCGGCGAATGCGGGCGGTACGTATGCCGCCATGTCGTCGCCGCTCACCTACGGCATCGGGGCCAAGTCCGCGCACGCGGACTGCGCTGCGTTCTTCTTCAACTGGGTCGCCACCAACCCGACCGCGCGCCAGATCGACGTGAGCGTCGGCGGCTCGTACCCGGGTGGCCCGCCCGACCTGTCGGTCCCGCCCGCCGCTTCGGGCTCGATCATCAACGACACCCTCAGTGCGGCGCAGCAGGTCTTCAAGGACAACGGCACGATGGGGTTCATCGCGAACGCCACCGGGTCGATCTTCGCGCAGGGCTGGACGCCCGAGCTCCAGAAGATGGTCGGTGGCCAGGAGACCCCGGCCGGCTTGCTGAAGTACGTCCAGGCGCAGTACCTGCAGGAACTCGGGTCCTGACCCGTGTCCCAGAGTGATCCCGCGCCCGCGCGTGCCGCCCTGCGGGCAGGCGCTCGGGCGCAGGATCGACCCGCCACGGCCCTGCGGCGTTCCCGGCTTCGGGCGCTCCGCAGGGCCAACTGGGCCGGCTGGCTGCTCGTCGCGCCGGCGCTCCTCGTCTACATCGTCTTCGTGCTCCAGCCGCTCGTGATCACGGTGCAGTACTCGCTGTATCGATGGGACGGCATCGGGGCGTCGCAGTGGGTCGGCCTGAAGAACTACGTGACGGTCCTGACCGACCAGAACTTCATCCAGATCCTGACCAACGCGTTCCAGCTCATCCTGTTCTTCTGCGTGATCTCCGTCGGCCTCGGTCTCGTGGTCGCGTCGCTCATCCGGCGCGTCGTGACGGGCCGGATCGGGACCGCCGCGCGCACGGTGCTGTTCCTGCCCCAGGTCATCCCGCTCGTCGCCGCAGGCATCGCATGGAGCTGGGTGCTCGCCCTGTCCGGCGTCGTCAACCAGATCCTCGGCGCGATCGGGCTCGGCGGCATCACGCGCGCCTGGCTCGGCGATTTCGGGACCGCGCTCCCGGCGGTCGGGCTGATCGGCGTCTGGGTGCTGCTCGGTCTGTGCACCGTGCTGCTCCTGACGGGCATGGGCAAGATCGACCCCGCCCTCTACGAATCAGCGCGCATCGACGGTGCCGGGGCCGTCCAGGAGTTCTGGGCGATCACCGTGCCGAGCCTGCGCAACGAGATCGCCGTGTGCATCACGGTCACCGCGATCGCCGCGCTCGCGAGCTTCGACATCGTCTACATCTCGACGGGCGGTGGGCCCGGGCTGGCCACGATGGTGCCCGGTCTCGAGATCTACCAGCTCGCGTTCGTCGGCCAGCAGGTCGGCCTCGCCTCGGCGCTCGCCGTCGTGCTCGTCATCCTCGTGCTCGTCGTGGTCCTGCCGATCCAGCGCATGACGGGGGGTGAGCCGCTGTGATCATGCAGCGACGGGAAGTCGTGACCGGCAGCGTCGTACTGGTCGTGCTGATGCTCGTCACGCTGCTGCCGTTCATCAGCCTCTTCACGACGGCCCTGCACCCGTCCGGGTCCGTGCCGCTCGGCATCGACTGGCCCGCGAACCCGCAATGGGGCAACTTCGCCCGGGCGTTCCAGGTCGCGGACATGCCGGTCCTGCTCTTCTCGAGCACGCTCATCGTGGTCGGCGTCGTGCCGGTGTCGGTCACGATCTCGACGATGGCCGGCTTCGCGATCGGGCACCTGCGCATCCCCGGCGCGCGCGTCCTGTTCCTGCTGTTCCTGCTCGGCCTGACGCTCCCGCTCGAGGGGATCATCACGCCGCTCTACTACCTCGTCCGCAGCTTCGGCCTGATCAACTCGCGCCTCGCGATCATCCTGCCGCTGATCGGGCTGTACATGCCGTTCTCCGTGTACTGGATGCGCGCGCACTTCGTGAACATGCCCTCGGAGCTGTCCGAGGCCGCGCGTGTCGACGGCGCATCGACGTGGGACCTCTTCTGGCGGATCCACGTGCCGCTCGCGCGTCCCGCGATCGCCTCGCTCACGATCCTGCTCTCGGTGTGGACGTGGAACCAGTTCCTGCTCGCCCTGGTGCTCGTCCAGGACCCGACGCAGCGCACGATGGCCGGGGCGCTCGGCGCGTTCCAGGGCCACTACGCGACCGACATCCCGCTTCTCAGCGCGGGCGCGCTCCTCATCCTGCTGCCGTCGCTGCTCGTCTTCCTCGTCTTCCAGCGCCAGTTCGTCGCGGCGCTCCTCCAGGGCTCGGTGAAGGGATGACGCGCGGGCCGTTCGGGCCGCTCGGGCCGCGTGCCCTGCCGCGCGGGCCCGTGCTGCGCTCGAGGCACGCGGCATGACGGATCTCGCAGGACGAGCGGAGATCCGGCTCGGGGGTGGCGCCGAGGATGGCTACGGCGCGGTGGCCGACGTGTTCGTCGAGAACTTCCGGTCGCGGGGAGACCTCGGCGCGGCCTGCGCGGTGTACGTCGACGGGCGGAAGGTCGTCGACCTGTGGGCGGGGCTCGCCAATGCCCGAACGGGTCGACCGTGGGAGGCCGAGACGTCCGCCGTCATCTTCTCGTGCTCGAAGGGACTCGTGGCGATCTGCGCATACCTCCTCGCGCAGGAGGGCCGCCTCGAGCTCGACGCACCGGTCGCCCGCTACTGGCCGGAGTTCGCGCCCCACGGCAAGGCGGCGATCACCGTCCGCCAGGTGCTCAGCCATCGCGCCGGGCTTCCCGCCCTCGACCGCGATCTCTCGGTCGACGAGGTCGCGGCGTGGGAGCCGGTCGTCCGGGCGATCGAGGCGCAGGCGCCGCTGTGGGAGCCGGGCACGGGACACCTGTATCACGCGATGACGTACGGCTGGCTGATCGGCGAGGTCATCCGGCGGATCACCGGCCTCACTCCTGGCGCCTGGTTCCGCCGGGCGGTGGGAGATCGCCTCGGCCTGCGGACGTGGATCGGCCTGCCCGACCCGGCGCCGGTCCCGGTCGCCTTCATGGAGGCGCCCCTGCCCGACGAGGACTCCGAGGATGCGCGTGAGAGCGCCCGGATCGCCGCCGCGAACCGGACCGTCGAGCGGAGCCTGACGATGGGCGGCGCGTTCGAGTTCCCGGCGTGCGGCCGGTACGTCACGTTCAACGACCCCGCCATCCAGCACGCCGAGATTCCCGCCGCGAACGGCATCAGCACGGCACGGTCGCTCGCGCGGGCGTATGCGGCGTGCGTGTCGGACGTGGAGGGGCCTCGACTCCTGTCCGCGCGGTCCGTCGAGGACGCGCTCGTCGAGCAGTCCGGCGGCGCGCAGCTGTCCGGTATGCCGGACGACGGAGCGCGGTGGGGGACCGGCTTCCAGCTCGCATCGCCGCCGGGTCAGCCGATGCTCGGCCCACGGAGCTTCGGCCACGCCGGTGCCGGCGGCCAGCTGGGGTTCGCCGACGACGAGCACCGGGTCGGCTTCGCGTATCTCAGCAATCAGATGGGGGGATATGGGGACGCGCGGGCGAGGCTCCTGACGCTCGCCGTGCGCTCGATACTCCACGGGTAGCGTCCCGTGCCGGATCACGCGCCCCAGTGGCGAATGGGAGGTCAGTTCGTGCGACGCGGCCCGCAGCTCCTGACGTACCCCGACTCGCTCGGGGGCGACCTCGCCGCGCTCGAGGCCCTGCTGCGCGGCCCGCTCGACGGGCTGTTCACCGGCGTCCACGTGCTGCCCCCGTTCCCGTCGTCGGGAGACCGTGGGTTCGCCCCGACGACATACCTCGAGATCGACCCGCGCTTCGGGACGTGGGCCGACGTCCGGCACCTCGCCGAGCGGCACGACGTGATGCTCGACCTGATGGTCAACCACATCTCGCGCCGTTCACCGGAGTTCCGGGACTTCGTGCGCCGGGGGCGCCGCTCGCCGCACGCTGACCTCTTCGTCACCCTCGACAAGGTCTGGCCCGGCGGCGACCCTCCCGCGGCCGACGTCGCGCGCATCTTCCTGCGCAAGCCCGACGCGCCGTTCACCGAGATCGCGGTCGAGGAAACGGGCGAACGGGAGCGCGTGTGGACGTCGTTCGGAGCGCGCGACTGGTCCGAGCAGATCGACCTGGACGTCCGGTCGCCCGCGACCCGCGGGCTCCTCACGTCGTGGTTGCGGTTCTTCGCGGAACAGGGCGTCCGGATCGTCCGGCTCGACGCGGTCGGCTACGTCGTGAAGCAGGCAGGCACGAGCTGCTTCATGGTCGAGCCCGGGATCTACGAGTTCCTCGACTGGATCGTCTCGGTCGCCGGCTCGTTCGATCTCGTGCTCCTGCCCGAGATTCACGACGTCCGGGAGACCCACCGGAAGCTCGCGGCGCGAGGGTACTGGACGTACGACTTCGTGCTGCCCGGGCTGGTGCTCGACGCGCTCGTGACCGGCTCGGCAGAGCGGCTTGGCCTCCATCTCGCGCAGTCGCCGGCCCGGCAGGTCACGACGCTCGACTGCCACGACGGAATCCCGATCCGGCCCGACCTCGACGGGATCCTGCCGCCCGACTCGATGCAGCGGCTGACCGACCTGGTCATCGGGCGCGGCGGCAACGCCAACCGGCTGCTGTCGGCCTCCCACGCAGATGCCGGCGTCGACGTCCACCAGCTGAACATCACGTACCGCTCGGCGCTCGGCGACGACGACCGCTACGCGCTCGCGCGCGCGATCCAGCTGTTCGCGCCCGGCGTTCCCCAGCTCTACTACGTCGGGCTCCTCGCGGGCGAGAACGACGCGGCGGCCGTTGCCGCGACGGGCGACGGCCGGGCGGTCAACCGGCACGACTACACGCGCGACGAGATCGCGGCTGCGCTCGGGCGCCCGATCGTGGGCCGGATCCTCGACCTCGTGCGGCTGCGGCGTGAGCACCCGGCGTTCAAGGGTGAGCTGGCGGTCGACTACGAGGCGTCGAGGTTGCGGCTCAGGTGGCGGCGTGGAGAGGACTGCTGCGAGCTCGACGCGGACGTCGGCACCGGCGAAGCGTGGGTGACGGCGACCGACCCGGTGGGCCGGGCCGAACGGCGGCCCGTGTAGGGCGGGCGCGGGTGTCGGGCCTGGGAGGTCCGTGGGCGGTGGCCGTCCACACGGTGGCCGTCGGCCCGGACCGGCGCGCCACATCGTCGTCGGGCGGACGGCGGACGGCGGACGGCGGACGGCGGATCTCGGACGAGAGCTCGGCGAGGCTTTCTGTGGTTCTGACAGGAACCCCTCGTGACTGTCACGGATCTGATACCGATCTTCAGGCTCACAGGGGTGAGAATGCCGTCGGGCGCCGCGGCCAGCGGCGCGCGTGGGAGGGTGCCTGCCGTTCGATGGTCGGAACATGATCCTGCGGCTTTTCACCGGCCACCTGCATGCTCCGGATCCCACGCTGCTCAACGAGATCGTGCGTGTTGCCGAGGCCGAGGGCCTGGATGGGGCGACATGGGCCGCGGCGAGCGTCCGGCACGACCCGCCCGGCGCCCGGCTTCTCGCGATCTCCCTCTGGAGGGACCTTGGGGCCATCGCGGCCGTCGATGCCCTCGCCCAGCCGACGCCCGCACTGCGCACGCTCGGGAATCGCGTCGCGTTCGCCGCGCCGGAGCACTTCGAGCTGGCGGACGGCGAGGGTGTGGCGCCGCCACCGGCCGCTGCCATCCGGTCCGGCGCGATCGGTCTCGTCCGGTGCGTCGTGCCGGTGCGCGAGGAACCGCTCGCGCTCGCCCTCGTGCGCGATGCCGAATCCTCCCTGCAGGCCGCGGGCCTGGTCCGCGTGCTGCTCGTCGGGCGCCGGGCGCGGGGGTCCGAGACGGAGCTGGTCGTGGCGGCCGTCTGGCCGGACCGGGATCTCATGCGCACCTACTTCTCCGAACGGCCGCATGGACCCGGGTTCGACCCTCGGTTCCTGGCCGCGGTACGCGACCTTCGCTTCGAGACGTTCGACCTGCTCGACATGCGCCGCCCGGCCGTCCCGGCGCCCCGGGCGGCGGTCCTCGTGGTCGATCGCGACCGGCGCATCGTCGACGGATCGGCTGGTGTCGAGCCGCTGCTCGGGATCCCGGCCGAGTCGCTCATCGGGCATCCGTTCGCCGACCTCTTCGACGAGGCGGGCCGCTCCACGCTGGATGCCGTCTGGCCGGACGCCGTGGCCTCCGGGGCTTCCGGCGTGACGCTCGACACGCTCGCCGCCGGGGGAGAACGCCGCCTGCTCCGGCACCGACTCGTCGCCAACGTGCCGGCGCAGGGGCTCACCGGCGTCCTCCTCGAACACCCGGCCGACGCGGGCGCCTCCTCCGTGGAGGGGACGATCCGGCGGGCGCTCGGGACGTGGCGGTCGACACCGCCCGCGCGACCGCGCCACCTCGGGTCCCCGCGGCTGCTGACGGTTCCGCAGTCAGACCGGTTGTTCGCCCGCATGGCCCATGCGGCCCTCCACGCGCTCGGAGTGCCGACCGCGCGTCGGCTGCAGCTGCACCTTCGCGCCCTCTACCCCCGGACCGTCGTGCACCGCCGGGAGCTGTCGGCGGAAGACGGGCAGACCTGGTACGTCTACCGGGACGGGCGTGTCCGGCCGCCGGTCCTGCCCGCGGCATGGTGGCGCGAGCCCGCTGTCGCGGCCGGCGCCGTGGATCGCGCCGGCCGGATCGTCGCGGCCGACGACGGCGTCGGTTCGCTGCTCGGCGCGGACCCCGCGCTGCTCGTCGGGCGAGAGGTGTCGGCGCTCGGCTTCCCCGGATCCGACGGCCTGGGCCAGCTCCTGCGGTTCGCGTGGGAGGAGCCGGAGGCGGAGTCGACCGCGCACGTGGTCGCGGGTGGGCGCGACCTCGACCTGGAGATCCATACGTCGCGCGGCGACGAGACCCTTCGGTTCGAGCTGGCGACGCTTCCGGCGGAGGACGATCCGGGCGCGACGTATGCCCCGATCTGTCTTCCCGCGTCGGATCATGCGTTCATCGCGCGGGTCGAGGATCTCTGCGGGCGCCTGGGGAACCGGCCGCCGGCGGAGATGGCACGCGAGCTCGAGGTCAGGCTGCGGGTCAAGTACCCGGACTCCGTCGTCCGGTCGCTGGGGAGGCTGATCGGGTTCGGTCCGCGGACCCACGTGCTCGTGGCGTACCGCGACGGCGAACAGAGCCCGTACGCCGGCGATCTGTGGTGGGAGGCTTCCGGGGTTGCCCGCGTCACGTTCAGCGGCGAGCGCTACGCCGCGGCCAACGAGGCCGCCGCGGCGCTGCACGGCACGACGGTCGCCGACCTGGTCGGATCGTCGGTGTCGCGCTTCTACGTCCCGCACCCCGATCGCCCGTGGCTGTCCGCGCTGCTCGACCGGATGGGAACGCTGCACACGACGACGCGACTCCGGCGCCCCGATGGGTCCATCGTGGAGATCGAGTACCGCGCGGTGCGGGACGTGTCCGGCGAACAGCCCGTCGTCCACGTGACGATGCGGCCGGTGACGCGGGAACGGCTCGAGCGGCGCGCGGCCGAGGGTGGGACGGGGCGCCAGCAGAGGCCCGGCGTCCGTTCAGGCTGAAGTGAAGCCCGAGGCGGGTCCCCTTGCGACCGGTGCGTCGGCCGCCCCGGCCCGCTTGGCCCGCGTCGTTCGCGGCCGGTCCGTTCATGTGGCCCGACCGCGGCGGCCGCTGCGGGCGGCCTGTCCGGGCCCGTGGGCTTCGCACCGAATGCGTGCTAGGCTCGCCGATACCGTCAGTCACATGGGGTCACAAGCATGTTCGGTCTCGAGCCATGGCACATCGTGCTGCTGCTCGCGGCGGTCCTCGTCCTCTTCGGCCCGAAGCGGCTGCCGGAGATCGGCAAGAACCTCGGCGAGTCCATTCGTGAGTTCCGGAAGGCGACGACCGAGTTCGGCGAATCCGTGAAGGCGGGCGCGACGGAGCCGGTCCCGCAGACGCAGGCGCAGGCGGCAGCGCAGGCGGCACCGTTGGCGCAGCCGCAGTCGGTCGGCGGTCAGGCCGTGTCCTCGGAGTCGTCCACGCCGACGCCGCCAGGCCCGTCCGCCTGACGAGGGCAGCGCGCCCGCTTCTCAGCGTCCGGGCGTCTTCTTCGCGCCCGGCGGGGCCTTTCGCCACCCCGCGGGGGAGCGCCGCCGATCGCGGACGGTGGCACAGGATGCATGGCGGCCGGGCGACGCCCGGGAACGGAAGGGCCATCTGGCCGGTGCGGGCACGGTGGCCCTCGACGAGGAGGAGCCGCGAGTGGCGTTCTGCGTGCCGGTGACCGAGGATGGGCGGGTCGACCCGAGGTGGGGCCGGGCCGCCCGAGTGGCGATCGCCGAGGTCCGCGATGGCGGCGTGACGACATGGCAGGTCTTCGACGTGGGGTGGGACGTCGCTCACGACGAGGGGCCCGAGGGCTCGCACCACGCGCGGGTGGCGCGGTTCCTGCGGGAGCAGGGCGTGACCGTTGTCGTCGCCGAGCACATGGGCCCGCCGATGGCGCGCATGCTCGAGCGGATGGGGATCGACGTGCGTCTGGGCGCCGCCGGGGACGCGCGGCAGGCGGTCCTGTCGCAGGCGATGCGGCCCCAGCCGGGTTCGACCGCGGTCGGATCTCGACCGAACTGAGGCGTGGCGTCCCCGATGCATGAAGGCGAGTTCAGCCCGCCGACGGTCGCGTGGGCGGGCGACGCGGTCGAGATCATTGACCAGACACTGCTGCCCGGCACGCTCCGGGTCGTGAGGCTCGACACCGTCGATCGCGTCGTCGACGCCATCCGGCGACTCGCCGTTCGCGGTGCGCCCGCGATCGGGGGCGCGGGAGCGCTCGGGATGGTCGTGGGGCTCGACGAGCAGCGGCCGGCGTCGACCGACGAGGCGCGCGCGGCGCTCGCGAGACTCGCGGACCGGATCGGCGGGGCGCGGCCGACGGCGGTGAACCTCCGGTGGGCGGTCGACCGGGTGCGGGCCGCGGCGTCGGGCGAGCGGACCGCGGAGGCGATCCGGGAGCAGGCGCTCGCCGAGGCACTGCGGATCGTCGACGAGGACCGCGAGGCGTGCCGCCGGATCGGTGAGCACGG
>JAJYGO010000470.1 GCA_021785115.1 Chloroflexota bacterium
TCCACAGCTGGAACGCCGCTGCGCCCTGCTGGAGGAGCATCAGTTCGCCGTTCATGACCCCGGATGCGCCGGCCGCCTTCGCCTCGCGCAGCAGCCGCGTCTCCGGCGGGTTGTAGATCATGTCCATCACGAGCAGGTCGGGCGGAAGCAGCTCGCCTGGGATCGGCGACTCGTCCGAGGCGAGCCCCACCGACGTCGCGTTGACCAGCACCCGGGTCCGCGACAGCTCCGACTCGATCACCGACTCGTGCCACGGCATCGCCCGCAGCTCCATGTGCGCGGCGCTCCGGCCGAAGTGCCTGACCAGCCCCTCGGCGCGGTGCAGGTGGCGGTTGAAGACCACCACGCGCTGGAACCCCATGGTGATCAGCGCATGTACCGCGGCGCGTGCCGCGCCGCCGGCCCCCAGCACCACCGCGTTGCGGGGCATCTTCTGCTTGCCCACCAACGTGTCGAGCGAGATCCGGAAGGCGTCGACGTCGGTGTTGTGCCCCACCAGGCGCCGGCCATCGCGCGTGATGCAGTTCACGGCCCCGGTCGCCGCCGCGTCCTCGCTCTTGCGGTCGACGAAGGTGGCGGCACGCTCCTTGTGCGGGATCGTCACGTTGGCGCCCAGGTACTCCTCGCCCCGCAGCGCCTCGATCGTCTCCTGCAGCGCCGGCGCGGGGGTGTCGAGCAGCTCGTACCGGGCGTCGATGCCGAGGGCATCGAACGCCGCCTGCTGCATCTGCGCGGAGAACGAGTGGGCGACCGGGTGACCGATGAGGACGACTCGCCTGGTCATGCGCGCATCCTTTCGAGGTCGCTGAAGAAGCCTGGGTAGGAGACCGCGGCGGACGCGCCCTCGTCGAGCGACGTCTCGCCCTCGGCCAGGAGTCCGGCGATGGCGAACGTCATGGCCAGTCGGTGATCGTCGTGCGTGCGGACGGGTGCCCCCACGAGGCCGAACGAGCGCCGGCCCGCCGCCCCGGTGATCTCGATGTCGTCGCCATCGGCCGAGATGCGGACGCCCAGGGCGGTCAGGCCGTCCACGATCCCCGCGATCCGGTCGCTCTCCTTGCGGCGCAGCTCCCCCGCGCCCCGGATGCGGGTCGTCCCCGATGCGCACGCCGCGGCCAGGCAGAGGGCCGGGATCTCGTCGATCGCGCGGGCCACGTCCTCCGCCTCAAGGTCGATCCCGCGCAGGTCGCTGGTCGAGACGCTCAGGTTCGCCATCGGTTCGGCTCCGGCGGTCGGGACGGGATCCTCGAGGATGCGCGCCCCCATGCGGCCGAGCAGGTCGATGACCGCGCGACGCGTGGGGTTCACGCCCACGGACTCCAGGGTGAGCTCCGCGTCCCGGTGCGCCGCGCCCGCGACCAGCCAGAAGGCCGCCGCCGAGACGTCTCCCGGCACCTGCTCGTCGAGCGCCTGCACCGTGGCTCCACCCTCCATCGTGACCAACCAGGCTCCGTCCGCCGGCACGCCCCGGACGGCCACGCCACGCGCCCGGAGCATGCGCTCCGTGTGGTCGCGCGTGCTCACCGCCTCGTGCACCTGGATCATCCCCTCCGCCGAGAGCCCCGCGAGCAGGACCGCCGACTTGACCTGCGCGCTGGGAACGAGCGAACGGTGGACGATCGCCGCGAGCGACGCGCGCCCAACGATGGTGACGGGTGGAAGTGTGTCTGCGGACCGGGCGTGCAGCGTCGCACCCATGCGGCGCAGCGGCTCGATGATACGGGCCACCGGACGGCCGCGCAACGAAGCGTCGCCGTCCAGGACGGTGTACATGGGCGTTCCCGCGAGGACTCCCGCCATCAGGCGGAGGGTGGTGCCGGAGTTGCCGGCGTCCAGCACGCCGACCGGCTCGTGCCATCCCGACCGGCCCGGCGACCGGACCAGCCGGTCGACACGCCCGCCCTCCGCGGACCCCAGGCGTTCGACGGTGACGCCCAGTGCCCGGAGCACGCCCGCCGTGCTGTTGCAGTCCAGCCCGTCCGAGCCGCCCATGACGCGGGACTCCCCCTCGGCGATCCCGGCCAGGATCAGCGCGCGGTGGGTGATCGACTTGTCGCCGGGGAGGCGCAGGCGCCCGCGCAGCCGTGCGGCCGGACGGACGACGACCCCGGCCGGGACGTCGCTGGTCGACACGATCGGCGGTCCCCGTCAGTGCCTGCTGGTGCCGCCCACGCCCAGCGCGGCGGTCCCCAGCACGGGATCGTGGTGCAGCGCACCGACCTCGCCGTGCACGGCGCGCAGCGCGGGCATGAGCTCGCGGAACTGGTCGATCGTCAGCGACTGCTCGCCGTCAGACAGGGCGGTCTCCGGGCGCGGGTGCACCTCGACCATGATCCCGTCGGCACCGGCCGCGACCCCCGCCAGCGCCATCGGCTTCACCAGCCAGCGCTTCCCGGTGGCGTGGGAGGGATCCACGATCACGGGCAGGTGGGTCAGGTGGTGGAGCAGGGGCACGGCGGAGATGTCGAGCGTGTTGCGGGTGTAGGTCTCGAAGGTGCGGATCCCGCGCTCGCAGAGGATCACGCTGGGGTTGCCGGCGGACACGATGTACTCCGCGGCCATGAGCCACTCCTCGATGGTCGCGCCGTAGCCCCGCTTCAGCATCACCGGTCGCTCGATGCGGCCGACCGCCTGGAGCAGCGAGTAGTTCTGCATGTTGCGGGTCCCGATCTGCAGGATGTCCGCGTAGCGGTTGACGACGTCGACCTGCCCCGGCTCCATCACCTCGGTGATCACCGGCAGCCCGGTCTCGCGGCCCGCCTCCGCCAGGTACCGGAGCGCCTCCACGCCGAGCCCCTGGAACGAATAGGGGCTCGTCCGCGGTTTGAAGGCGCCGCCCCGCAGCACGGTCGCGCCCTCTGCCGCCACGGCGAGCGCCGTCTCCATGAGCTGCTCCCGGCTCTCGATGGAGCACGGCCCCGCCATCACGGTGAGCGACCCGTCGCCGATGACGGCACCGCCGACCCGGATCACCGTGTCGGCCGGGTGGAACTCCCGGCTGGTGAGCTTGAAGGGCCGCGTGATCGGCGTGACGGACTCCACGCCCGGCAGCGCGGAGAGACGATTCATCAGCGCCTGCTTGCGCGGCCCGACGTCGCCGACAACGGCGATCACGACGCGGTCCGTCCCCGGGCTCTCGTGCGGGTGCAGCCCCTCGCCGAGGACCTGCGCCTTGACGGCGTTGATCTCCGCCTCGGTCGCACCCACCGTCATCACCACGAACATCTGATCGACCCTTCCTGGGAGCTCCCGTCAGGTCGCCGCTCGTTCCCGCGACGCCCCGGCATCTCCCGCCGACGGCACCCGCGGCGCCGGCCCGGCGGATAAACAAAAAGGCAGAGGTCCGAGACCTCTGCCCACCCGGCACGACCCGGCTCGGGTCTTCAGGACCCCCGAGCGGTCATGCCGGGTCGCGATAAAAGTAGAAGAACACTCGCACGGTGGCGGAACAGTACGCGACGCAACTGCCGGGTGTCAACGACGCGGCCCTCGCCGGCCAGGTGGCGTTCCCCCGTGGCCGTCGCCTGCGGCCTCCGCTGTCACGCCCTGGAGCCGCGCGGCCTCCACTGCTACGCTCGTGGGGCCAGCGCCGCCATGGTCGGGAGGACCGCATGCAACCCTGGGCCCGCCGCTTCGCCGGTCGCCTGGACGAGGCCGTCGTCGAGAGCCGCGTCCTGCGCGGCAACCCGCTCGGCGACCCCGCCGACCGTCCGGTCTGGGTGTACACCCCGCCCGGCTACGACGGGGCGGGTGCCCGCCGGTACCCGGTCATCTACCTGATCCAGGGGATGACGGGGCAGCTCGACATGTGGCGCAACCGGCAGGCGTTCCGTCCCACCGTGCCGGAACTGGTCGACCGGCTCTTCGCCGGTGACGGCGGGAGCATCGCTGCTCCGCCGGCGATCGTCGTCTTCGTCGACTGCTGGACCTCGTACGGTGGCAGCCAGTTCCTCGATTCTCCCGGGACGGGCCGATACCACACGTACCTCTGCGAGGAGGTGGTCCCCTGGGTGGACGCGCGGTACCGCACGCTGCCGGAGCGGGAGCACCGTGGGATCACCGGCAAGTCGAGCGGCGGCTACGGCGCGATGGTCACGCCGATGCTGCGCCCCGACCTCTGGGGCGGCCTGGCCACGCACGCCGGCGACGCGCTGTTCGAGGCCTGCTACCTGCCCGAGTTCCCGCAGGCGGCGCGCGCGCTGCGCGATCACTACGACGGCTCGTACGAGCGGTTCTGGGCGGACTTCCGGCGCCGGCCGGCCATGAGCCGCCCGAGCGATGGGATCCTGGTCAACGAGTGGGCCATGGCCGCCTGCTACTCGGCCGACCCGGACGGGACGATCCATCTGCCGTTCGACGTCGCGACCGGGCAGCTGGTGCCGGAGACCTGGGAGAGCTGGCTCCGCTGGGACCCGGTACGGATGGTGCCGCGCCATGCCGAGGCGGTGCGGTCCCTGCGCGCCATCTACGTGGACGCGGGCACCCGCGACGAGTATTTCCTGGATCTCGGCGCGGAGGCGTACCGTCGGGCACTCGCCGAGGCCGGCGCGCCGGCCCCGTTCTTCGAGCTGTTCGACGCGGGGCACGGGTCGATCGAGTACCGCTACCCCGGCGCGATCCGCTACCTGTCCGAGCGGCTCCAGCCCTGAGCACCTGCAGCCCCGGGCGCACGGAGCACTCGGGGGGTGAGGTGCCAGCCGCCCGACCCTGCCGGCACGCGCGTGTCCAGCCCGCGCGTGGCAGGCACGCGCCTGTCCAGCCCGTGCCTGGTACCGGCACGCGCGAACGCGCCCATGCACGCGCTCATACCCGCGCGCGCCCGCGGGACACACGCGCGAACGCGCTGGATCGGACGGGGTTGGCGCGCCCGGCGAGACTCGAACTCACGGCCTTCAGGTCCGCAACCTGACGCTCTATCCACTGAGCTACGGGCGCCTGGGGACATGGCGGAGAGGGAGGGATTCGAACCCTCGGAGCAGGTTACCCCACTCAACGGTTTAGCAAACCGCCGCACTAGGCCTCTATGCGACCTCTCCGCGCGGTGCCGAATGATAGCACCCGGTCACCGCCGACCGCCCCGACGCCCCGCCGGTCCGGTCCAGTTGTCCGGCCGGGCTCGTGCAGGAGTTCCACCCGGTCGGCCAGCTCGCCGCGGGCGAACGCCAGGGCGGCGGCATCCACGTCGGCGAGGTCCGTCACCACGGGTCGCACGCCCAGGGCAGCGAACCGGTCGTAGGCGCCCTGCCCCATGCCGCCCGCGATCATCGCCGCGCAGTCGGCGACCGCCCCGGCCATCTGGTCGTGGCGGGCCTGGGAGGCGGGGTCGGTGCCGTGTGGTCCCGACCCGCCGTGCGACTCGGGCTCCCCGCCCGCCATGTGCGGCGAGAACTTCGGCCGCAGCTCACGGGCAACGACGGCTCCGTCCTCCACCGTGAGCACCGCGTAGTAGGGGGCCCGGCCGAAGTGCCGGCTGACGGTGCGACCGTCCTCGGTCGCGATGGCGATCTTCATCTGTCGACTCCGGTTCCGCCGTCGGTCAGTCCGCGGTGACCAGCAGCATCGGCCGCCCCGCCCGTCCGCTGTACTGGGGGCGCAGCCGCTCAAGGTTGTACATGCTCGCGATGTCGACCCTGCGCGGGCCCAGCTTCGGGTCCGGCAGCGGGCTGTGGGTGAAGGTGCCGTTCAGGATCGCGGTCATGCGTCCCGTCTGCCCTTCCTCGACGAGGTCCAGCGCGATGTTCGCGAAGGTGATCCCCACGATCGTGTCCACGCCGTCGGGATCGCCGCTCCGCAGGTCGTAGGTGAGCTCGCTGGCGACCGCTTCCTCGCCGGTCCGCCGCTTGATCTCGTCGGCGAGCGCCTCCGCGACGTTCACCTTGTGGCGGTGACCGAAGCTGTCGACCTCGCCGTACTCGGCCAGCGCGCCGCCCTCCCAGATCGCGCCCTCGGCGGTGACCACGATCGCGTAGCGGCTCGGGTTGTTCCGCTTGTCCTCGACGAGCAGCGAGCAGAGCAGGTCCAGGTCGTAGGAGGCCTCGGGGATCACGCAGCGCGTCGACGTCACGTAGGCGGTCAGCAGCGCGGTGAAGCCGGCATCCCGGCCGAAGATGCGGAAGACGCCGATCCGCTCGTGGGACCCGAGGGTCGTGCGCTGCCGGTTGATCAGCTCCTTGGCCCGGTTGATCGCGGTGGAGAAGCCGATGCAGTACTCGGTCCCCTGGACGTCGTTGTCCATCGTCTTGGGGATGCCGATGAGCGGCACGCCGGCGCCGACCAGCGCGTGGGAGAAGCTCTGCGTGTCGTCCCCGCCGATCGGGATCAGGTAGTCGAGCCCGAGATGCTGGATGTTGTCGAGCACGAGCGGCGTCAGGTCGTAGAGCCCCTCGGCGATCTGCATCGTGGCCGCGCGCTCGGGCGCGAGCGTCGCAGGCAGCATGCCCCCGGACATCTTGCGCGGGTTCGTCCTGGACGTGTGCAGCCAGGTCCCGCCGGTGCGATCGATGGTCCGCGTGTTCCGGCGGTCCAGCCGCACCACGTACTCGGGATCCAGCTCCGGCCCCGGCTTCATGTGGGTGAGCCCTTGCCAGCCCCGCCGGATGCCGTACACCTCGTACCCGAGCTCGGTGGCGCGGAAGGTCACGCTCTTGATCACGGAATTGAGACCCGGGACGTCCCCCCCGCCGGTCAGGATCCCGATCCGGTGCGTTGTCAACTCGACTCTCCTCATCGCGACGCGGCCGTGGCTCCGCCGGGTTCGGGACGGGTCACGCCGGGGCTCCGGGCCGGTCGATCATCGGTAGCGATTCGTCCGACGGCATGGTAGCCGCCCGACGGTCGCCTGTATCATCGACCGCGTGAACTACGAGCTGTTCATGGGCGAGGCGCTCGCCGAGGCCCAGTACGCCCTCGAAGACGGCGAGCCGCCCTGCGCCGCGGTGGCGGTCGTCGACGAGGCGATGGTCGCGCGGGCCCGGGACCGGGTCCGCGAATCCGGGGACCCCACGGCGCACGCGGTGATCGTGGCGATCCGCGAGGCGGCACGGAGGCTCGGACGGGAGCGGCTCGCGGACGTGACCATCTTCACGACCATCGAGCCCTGCGCCATGTGCGTCGGCGCCCTGCTGCAGGCCAACGTGGAGACGCTGGTCTTCGCCGCGCCCGACACCGTCGACGGTGCCGCGGGCGGGGCGGTGCAGCTGGCGCAGAGCCCCGGGCTCCGCCGGCGCCTGCGGGTGGTGTCGGGGATCCGACGGGACGAGGTGGAGGACCTGCGAAGCCGCGCCCTGGCGCGGGCCGGGTCGCCCCGCGCGGAGACCGGGCGCGCCCCCGACGGGCAGGGGACGGGCCAGCAGGCCTGACGGGCGCACCCTCACCGGCGCGTGCGGTCACCTCGCCCGGGCCCGAAGCCGGGCGTCGGACTCCGGCAGCCGGCGGCGGGCGTACCGAGGCGCCGCGCCTCCGGCCCGCGGCGCTTTGGTATCCTCTGGCGCGGAGAGGTGTCCGAGTGGTTGATGGTGCCGCTCTCGAAAAGCGGTGTGCGAAAGCACCGTGGGTTCGAATCCCACCCTCTCCGCCACGCATCACCGATCGTCGTCGCCCGCGGAGAGGTCGCCTAGTGGCCTAGGGCGCCGCACTGGAAATGCGGTATGGGGCAACCCATCGCGGGTTCAAATCCCGCCCTCTCCGCCACCTCCCCCATGAGACGGCCCCGCGCCGGCTCTCCGGTGTCTGCGTGTCGTCGGGATGCTGGCCTGCCTCCCGTACCAGTGCCCGGCCGCCGCGGTGTCGAGGTATCATCCGCGGGCCGTGCTAGGTGGGGAGCCAGCGGTGCCCTGTACCTGCAATCCGCTCCAGCAGGGCCGAATTCCCTCCCGAGGTCCGCGTTCTCGAGGGCTCGGGCGATCGACCGACGTTGAGGATCGGGTCCCGCGCAGCGGCGACGCGTGAACCTCGTCAGGTCCGGAAGGAAGCAGCGATAAACGCTGCTCGCCGGGTGCCGCGGACAGGCCTGGTCCGAGCCGGTCATCGCCAGGAGCGCGGGGACGTCCCCGATCGACGGAGGGTGCACGGCATATCCAGCACCCCGGGGGACGCCGGCCTTGCCCGGAGCCCGGCCGACATCCCCCGCGCCCGCGTCCTCCCCGTATCATCGGGTGGTACGGGGAGCGGCCCCGGAGGCCGGCGGGGCGTCCGCCCGAGTGCCGGCCGGACGTCCGCCCCGACTCCAGGAGCCGATGACGCCGACCCCCTCGACCCCGAGCCCCCACAGCGCCGGACCCCACAGCGCCGGACCCCACACCGCGATCTACCGGCGCTGGCGCGCCCAGACCTTCTCCCAGATCGTCGGCCAGGCGGCCGTGGTGGAGACCCTGCGGAACGCGGTCCGGCTGGGCCGTGTCGGGCACGCCTACCTCTTCGTCGGACCCCGCGGGACCGGGAAGACGTCGATGGCGCGCATCCTGGCCAAGGCGGTCAACTGCACCGCCCTGGTGGACGGGGAGCCGTGCGACGCCTGCCCGAGCTGCGTGGCGATCCGCGAGGGGACGGCACTCGACGTGGCGGAGTTCGACGCGGCCTCCAACAACACGGTCAACGACATGCGCGAGCTGCTGCCGCGCGTGCACACGGCCCCCGCGGACCTGCGGCGCAAGGTCTTCATCGTCGACGAAGTCCAGCGGATCAAGGAGGGCTGGGACGTCCTCCTCAAGACGCTCGAGGAGCCGCCCCCGCACGTCCTGTTCGTCTTCTGCACCACCGACCCGACCCAGATCCGGCCGGCCGTGCTCTCCCGCGTGCAGCGCTTCAACTTCCGTCCGCTCACGGTCGACGAGATCGTCGGGAAGCTCGACAGGATCCTGGCCGACGACGGGCGGCGCGCGGATCCCGATGCGGTCCGCCTGGTGGCGGAGCTCGCGGCCGGCGGCATGCGCGACGCGGAGTCGATGCTCGACCAGCTGCTGAGCACAGCGGCCGAGGTGCTGACCGCCGACGGCGTGCGGGCCCAGCTCGGGCTGGCGGCCTCGGGGGAGGTGGACGCCCTGGTGACGGCCCTGCTCGAGGGGGACGTCCTTGCCGGGATCCGCGTCCTGGACCGGCTGGAGGCCGAGGGTCGAGATCTGCGCCTCGCAATCGACCAGGCGATCGATCGCCTCCGGCGGCTCCTGTTCGCCCGGCTCGCATCCGAGCCGGTCCCTTCGCCGTTCGCCTCGGCACCCCTGGCCGAGCTCGTCGCCGCGGTCCGGGGCCTCGCCTCCCTCGACACGACCCGGGCGGGCGGCGGCCGTCAGCGGGTCCAGCTCGAGCTGCTGCTCCTCCAGCGCGCCGCGGCGTCGCCCACCGTGCAGCCGAAGCCGCATCCGGCGCCCGCCGTACGACCGCAGGAGCAGGTGCCGGCGCCGCACGTGCCCGCACCGACCGCTGCACCGCGCGCGCAGGCCGAGCCGCCTGCCTCACCGGTCCCCGGCCGGGCCTCCGTCGCGTCCCGCCGGGAAGCAGCCGCCCCGTCGCCGCCGAGTACCGGGGTTGCTGCCCCGCCGGGCAGAGCCGGAGCTGCACCTGCCGGGAGCCGGGCGCCCGCCACGGCTGCGGTGTCCGCGGCCGACGCGGCTGGCTCCGTTCCGCAGCCGGCCACGCCCGCCGGGCAGGACGACCTGCTGGACCGCGTCCGGGTCGGCTGGCCTGCGATCGTCGCCGCGCTCTCGCGCACGCCGCTCGTGAAGCCGCTGGCGGAGGCGTGCCGCCCCGTCCGGCTCGACGGGCACGTGGTCGTGCTCGGGTTCCCCGAGGACAAGGCGTTCATGCGGGAGAAGGCCGAGCAGCGGCACGTGGCGTTCGAGGACGCCATCGCGGCCGTCGTGGGTACCACCGTCGGCGTCCGCTGCGTGGCCACCAACCTCGAGCTGCTGCCCCCGCTCCCGCACGAGGCGATCGGCCGCGACAACCTCGACGCGGCGCGCCGCATCTTCGCCGGCGACCTCGCGGACGCGGTGGACGTGGAGTGACGCGGCCCGGGCGGGCAGCCCCGGCACGACCGGACCGAGACAGGAGGGATCGATGAGCTTCGGGAACCTGGCGAAGATGGCACAGCAGATGCAGACGCAGCTGGCCCGCGTGCAGGCCGAGCTGGAGACGCTGCAGCTCGAAGGGACCGCGGGCGGTGGTGCCGTGAAGGCCGTCGTCACGGGCAAGCAGGAGCTGGTCTCGGTCACCATCGACCCGGGCGTGGTCGATCCTGACGACGTCGAGATGCTGCAGGACCTCGTGGTTGCCGCGGTGAACGAGGCGCTCGGCAGTGCCCGTCGCACGGCCGAGCAGAAGATGGCCGCGGTGACCGGCGGCATGCGACTGCCCGGGATGTGAGGCGGCTGTGAGCGTGGTCGTCGAGCCGGTCGCCCGGCTCATCGAGGCGTTCGCCCGGCTGCCCGGGATCGGGCCCAAGACGGCGCAGCGGCTGACCTACCACATGCTGCGCAGCCCCGAAGGTGAGGCGCGCGCGCTGGCGACGGCGCTCATCGCGGTGAAGGAGGACGTGGTGTTCTGCACGTCCTGCTTCAATTTCAGCATCGGGCCCCTCTGTCCCATCTGCCTGGACCCCGGGCGGGACGACACGCGTCTCTGCGTGGTCGAGGACGCCCTGGACGTGCTGGCGCTGGAGCGGACCAGCGCCTTCCGGGGCCGGTACCACGTGCTGCACGGTGCCATCTCCCCCATCGACGGGATCGGTCCGGAGCGGCTCCGCGTGCGCGAGCTGCTCGACCGGGCGCTCGACGCGGAGGCGCGCGGCGAGCCGTTCGCCGAGGTGATCCTGGCCACCAACCCGACCCTGGAGGGCGAGGCGACGGCGCTGTACCTCGCCGAGCGCCTGGCCGGGCACGTGGGCGCGGTGACCCGGATCGCCCGCGGGATCCCCGTTGGCGGCGATCTCGAGTACGCGGACGAGGTGACGCTGGTGCGCGCGCTGCAGGGCCGCCGATCGATCGAGGAGGCGTCGGACCGATGAGCAACCTGGTGAACGAGTTCCTCCTGCGTCTCGCCAAGGCGGCGGCGGCGCTCGTGCTCGGCCTGCTGCTCGAGTGGGTGCTCGTCTCGTTCGCGGGGGCGACCGCGTCGGTCGAACTCGCCCTGCTCTGCTGGCTGAGCGCCGCGGCCTTCGTCCTGCTCATCGAGGAAAGCCCGATCTGATCCGGCCGGCGTGCTGAGCCGAGCCCCCCGAAGGCCGCGGACGCGCGGTTCCGTGGCTCGTCCACGCAGCGTTTGACAGCCGCCGCGGGACCCGCTAATGTCCCACCTCGCGCCCGCCGGACGGCGGTTGCGCAGGCCGGCGGCAACGCCGGCGATGGGCAGGCTCGGGGGAACCGGCCGGACTGGCCGGCGTGAGCTCCCAGCCGTGCACCAGGTACCTCACGAGTGGACGGACCACCACGACGGACGGCGATGCCGTCTCCACCGTGACCGGCCAACCGGTCCCTCGGCGGGCCCCGGTTGACACCCGGACCGCGAACCCCCAATATAAGGGGGTTGCGCCCCGAGGCCTCCGACGGCACGGACGCTGCACCTTAACAAGTGAAGAGTGGCAGGAAATCCGGTAAGCGTGAGCGGGTAGACGAACCCCGAGATCCAGGCCGACCGCAAGGTCGGTTTCTTTTCGGAGAGTTTGATCCTGGCTCAGGATAAACGCTGGCGGCGTGCATGAGACATGTAAGTCGTACGAGTCTTCGGGCTTG
>JAJYGO010000213.1 GCA_021785115.1 Chloroflexota bacterium
GCCGGCCGCCGCGCAGGAGGGCTTCGAGATCGTCCGGCGGCGTCTGTTCGAGCCGATCGCCCCCGAGGCGGCCAGAGCGCGCGACGAGGTCGTCCAGCGGTTCTCCGAGCTGTACTCGGGGAACGCCGGCACGTTCCCCGCCGACACGAGGGAGAAGGCGTACCTGGAGCGCCTCCGGAACTGCTACCCGATCCACCCCGAGCTGTTCGACCGGCTCTTCGACGACTGGTCGACGCTCGAGCGGTTCCAGCGGACCCGCGGCGTGCTCAAGCTGATGGCCGCGGTCGTCCACGCCCTCTGGGAGAAGCAGGACGGCAACCTCCTGATCCTGCCCGCGGCGCTGCCGCTCGACGACACCGCGGTGCTGCCGCAGCTGACGCAGTACCTCGACGACAACTGGCAGCCGATCGTCGAGGGCGACGTCGACGGGCCGTCGTCCCTGCCGCTGCGGCTCGACCGCGAGAACGGCGGCACGTACGGGCGCTACTCGGCGGCCCGGCGTGTCGCGCGCACGGTCTTCCTCGGCTCGGCGCCGCTGCCGGCGGCCGCCAACCGCGGGATCGACGACAAGCGGATCCTGCTCGGCTCAGTGCAGCCCGGCGAGACGCCGGCGACCTTCGGCGACGCACTCCGCAAGCTGGCCGGCCAGGCGACCTACCTCTACGAGAACGCCGGCCGCTACTGGTACTCGACCCAGCCGTCGGTGAACCAGCTCGCGCGCGACCGGGCGGAGCAGCAGCCCGAGGACCGGGTCGAGCTCGAGATCGAGACGCGCCTCAAGAAGGCGCTCGCGGATCGCCTGCCGTTCCACCGCGTCCACGCCGCGCCGCGCGACGCCTCCGACGTGCCCGACGAGGACGAGGTCGCGCTCGTCGCCCTGCGGCCGGAGCACCCGCACGACGCGAAGGGGGCGTCGTCGAAGGCGAAGGAGGCGGCGGCCGCGATCCTGGCCTCGCGGGGGGCCGGCACCCGGGTCAACAAGAACACGCTCGTGTTCCTGGCGCCCGACTCGCTGCGGCTCCCCGAGCTGAAGGACGCCGTCCGCCAGTTCAGGGCGTGGTCGTCGATCCTCGACGACGGCGATGCCGGACGGCTCAACCTCGACGCCTTCGGGAAGGCCCAGGCGAGGTCGCAGCGCGACGCCCTCGACGAGACCGTCAAGAACCGGATTCCCGAGACCTACCACTGGCTCCTCGTGCCGGAGCAGGCCGACACCCTCGCGCCGGTCGACTTCCGCCAGGTCAAGATCGCGCCCGGCCCGGACATCGCCGCGCGCGCGGCCGCCAAGCTGCGATCCGAGGAGCTGCTGATCACCCGGTACGGGGGCGTGAACCTGCGCCTCGTGCTCACCCAGACCCTCGGCGACTACTGGTCGGCCCACCACGCGGTCGGGCTCAAGGAGCTGTGGGGCTGGTTCGCCCAGTACCCGTACCTGCCGCGCCTGCTCGACATCAGCGTGCTCGAGGGCGCGGTCGAGGACGGCGCCGGCAACCTGCTGTGGCGCTCTGAGACGTTCGCGTACGCGGCCGCCCGCGAGAGCGGCGGATCGTACATGGGGATCGTCGCCGGCCGCCGCGCGCCAACGCCGGTGACGTCGACCAGCGTGGTGGTTGACGGGTCAGTCCTGCCGGACCCGCTCCCCGGCGCCGAGCCGACGAAGCCGCTGGTCCCGGGACCTGCACTCGGTCCTAGTCCGGAGCCCACCGCGCAGGCCATCCGCCGCTTCCACGGCCAGGCCGTCCTCTCGGACCCGCGCACGCCGATCCCAGAACTCCAGAAGCTCGTGGCCGAGATCATCGGCCCGCTCGCGGCCCAGACCGACGTGAGCCTCACCGTCCGCGTCGAGGTCGAGGCCGACCACCGGGCCGAGGACGGCTTCAGCGACCAGACCATCCGCACCGTCTCGGAGAACGCGCGCACCCTGCGCCTCCGCGACTTCGGCTTCGACAAGGACTGACCAAAGGGACGTCCGTGGAGGCACTGAAGGTCGATCCTGCCGTCTTGTTCGGCGTCATCGGCTGCAGGCCTGCCTCGGGTCTTCTGGTGGACCATCCGCCGATCGCCAAGCGCGATGCGGCCGGGACGTTGCCCGGCCGCGGGTGCGCTCTCACACGAAGCAGGGGGAGCCATGCGCGTGCGAAGGCTGACTATCCATCGCTTCCGTGGCATCGAGGACCTGACGATCTGCCCGACGGCGAGAAATGTCCTTGTCGGCCCGAACAACGCCGGGAAGAGCACAGTTCTGGAAGCCTTGGACCTTGCGCTCCACCCTGGCCTTGGACGTCCCCGCGCGGCGCCCACCGAGGTCGACTATTACGATCGCGACCCGGCGCCAGGCTTCGAGATTGAGGTTGTGGTCGGCGACCTGACGGACGCGTTTCTCGCAGAATCCGCGGAGGCGCTCGAGGGCTGGCGCGACGAGGATCAAGATGTGGTCGCCGAGGTCGACGGCGACGGGATCGAGCCCTGCATTCGGCTGCGGGTCCTAGGCCTCCCAGACCTCGAGGTCGTCCATGAGCACGCCAAGCCGGAGTTAGCGGGCGTCCGCTTCGGCCAGCGCTTGCGAGCGCGCCTCGGTTGGGTGTTTGACGGACGCCTGCGCGAGCCGTCCCGGCAGCTCGCCTTCTATCAGGGCGGAGTGCTCGACCGCCTCTTCGCCGATGCGGACCTAGACCCGGCACTGACGCTTCTTCGCGATGCGCTGGGCAAGGGCGCCGAGGGCCTGAATGCGGAGACAGCGGTGGTCGGGGTCCTAGACGCGCTCCGAGATGAGCTGGCCCCACTCGGTCTCGAGCCGGGAGGCGCACCGGAACTCGAAGCAGGTGCTGTCTCCAACCGGGAGCTGCTCCAGGCGCTGCGGCTCGCCATGCCCGGGCCCGCCACCCGGGCCATCCCGCTCGCCCGCGCGGGGCGCGGAACCCAACGGCTCGTCCTACTGGCGACGCTGCTGATGCTCGCGAGGCGGGACACGGCCCGACCCGTGATTGGTGGATTCGAGGAACCGGAGGAGGCCGTCGAGCCGCTCCGGCAACTGCAGGCCGGCAGGATGATCCGCGAGCTTGCCGACAACGGCGGTCAGGTGTTCGTCTCGACTCACTCGCCGGACATCATTCGAGCGTTCGACTCCGACGACTTGGTGGTGATGGAACGCACCGGGACCGTGCGCGCGCGCCGCCTCAGCCTGACCAGCGCCGGCAAGCATGGGTACGAGCGCCGGCTCGACTGGCCGCTGATCCGCGGGCTCTTCCTGCAGTACCCGATAGTCGTTGAGGGCGTGAGCGACCGAGTGGTCTTCACGGTGTTCTGGGACGCCCTCGCCGAGTCCGGAAAGGTGTCGCGCGCCGAACAACGAGGCCTCGAGTGCATCTCCGCGGAGGGCAACAGCAACATCCCGATGGCGCTGATGGTCCTCAGCGAGATGGGCAGGCTCCCGGTCGCCGTCGTCGAACGCGACCAGCCACGGGAGGCCGACCGGATCCTGGCATCGGGCCACGCTCGTGCCCTGATCGTGTACCCGGATGACCCAGCCGCCAACAACCTCGAGCGGCTACTCGCCATGAGTACGCCGCTCGATGCGCTTGCGGGCGCCATGACGGCCGTTGCCGACGACCGCGGCGACGACTGGGGCGCCCAGCGCGCAGACCTCGTCGAGCGGGCGCTGGCTGCGGGGCTGACAACCGATGAGCGTGACGCCATCGCGGGCACGTCGAGCCTGCGCGACGCTTTCGCGGTCGGGGGCGAGGCCGAGACCAGGCGCTTGGTCGCTTTGTGCATCGGGGCGAAGGAGCCACCGTGCCCATTCGAGATCAAAGGAGGGCGGAACGCGCGCGTACTCGCCGAGTCGATCGTGGCTATGAGCGGCGTGCCGTCGCCCTTCGCTCGTGCCCTAGGGGCCCTCGGCGCCTGGATCGCCGCTGGCTCGCCAGACAGCTCCCGAATCGACATTACGGTGACATGACTGTCCGGGCTGACCCGGAGCAGGAACGCGTGCTTGCGTCTCCGGCCCGACATTTGGTCGTGGTGGCCCCGCCGGGGACGGGCAAGACCTCCCTCGCGGCACGGCTTGCCGCTGAGCGGGCCAGAGGCATAGGCGAACACCAACGCGTCCTCCTGTTGACGTTCAGCAATCAGGCCCGCAGCGAACTCGAGCGGGAGGTCGCGTCGCACGTCCCGACAGCACTGCGGCGCCGCGTGGAGGTCACCAACTATCACCGTTTCTTCTGGGGGCTCACGCTTCGATACCGTCGCGTCCTCGAGCTGCCGGAGCTGCTCACCATCGTGAGTAGCAGACGCAGGGAGGCTGTCATCCGGGGGGCGACACGACATCACGCTCTGCTCGGCGCGCTCGACGAATGCGCCGAGTTGCTCGTGCCGGCGATGCGACCCGCGCCGACGGCCCTCAATGAGGCAGAACTGGCGCGAGTCCTCGCGGCAGTGCGTCGGGAGCATGCGGAAGGTCGGCTGGTGTTCGGAGACTTCGGCGCCTTCTGGGCTCTTCTCGTGACCAGGCAGCCGACCCTGCGTCGTGCGCTCAGGGAGCGGTACCCGGTGGTCATCGCCGACGAGCACCAGGATGCGTCGCAGATGCAGGAGGCTCTCGTCCGCGAACTAGGCACCTCGCACGTCATCTTCGCTGACCCGATGCAGCTCATCCACGCCTTCCGCGGCGCAGACTGGGGGCGCCTCGAGGGCCACATGCGCGACGCCGACGAGATCGTCGAAATCGCGACGCCACACCGCTGGCATGACAGCCCCGCGCTCGGGAGCTGGCTCCTTGAGACGCGCGACCGGCTGCGCGGCGACCACCGACGCGGAGCACGTCCGCCGGAGGTGGTCATCACCCTCACCGCTCCGGCGCACGGTACCAACGGCATGCTCGGTGCGCTGCCGGCCGCGATCCGGCGCGCGAGACAGGACGGCGCGCGATCCATAGCAGTCATGGCGTGGCAGAACGGGCTCGTGGCAGACGTGCGCCGGTATCTGTGTCGTCACGGGATGAGACCGGCTCAGCTCGGGATCTGGCACGCGTTCGACCGCCTCGTCGAGTTGCCCGAGCAGCTTGAGGGAAAGGAGCCGAAGGCGGTCGCCGCGATGATCGTGGACACCCTGGCCGCCCTGGCTCCGCAGATCACCGCTGACGATGTCTCGCGTGCGAGGGCACGCCTCAAGGTGTCGGGAGTGCGGGGGGCAGGGGCTAGCGTTACGGTGGCGTCAATGCTTGCCGGAGCGGACGCGGGGTACCGCCTCGGGCCGGGGGGATACTTTGCGGGTGTCGCCGTCGGAGTCGACGCCTTGGCGAGACAGGGGATCCACGCCCCTGCGCTCGAGGAGGTCTCACTGTACCGACGGGCTGCCGCGGGGTCTGATCTCTCGGCGCAGATCGACCTGTTTCGATCAGCGCTCATGGCGACCACGCATCGTGCGACCCGCGCGGATCGCGGCGTACTCACGATGACCGTGCACCAAGCAAAGGGGCGTGAGTTCGACGCTGTCGTACTAGTCGGAGCTGACGCCACGTCGTACCGATGGGAATCCGACGAAAGCGTCCGGCTCTTCTACGTGGCGATCACTCGTGCGCGAAAGCATTGGGAGATCATCGCGATACGTGGCCGCGAGTCGCGCTTGATCGACGCGCTCGGGACGACGTGATCACCGCTTAGCGCACCATCCCCGGCGCGAAGCAGGGTCGGCCGCGCGTCGCACGAGTGTGTCGCGATGCCAGGTTTGGTGTCAGGTCGGTGCGTGAAGTCATACCGTCCCTGACGCCCAGACCATAGGCGGTCCGTTGACAGATCCGGCGATGCCCCGAGGCGCGTGCAGACGGGCCACGCGCTCCGACCCCGCCGCGCGGCGGGGTCGGCCGCCCCCGGTGCGGCCCGCGGGCTGGCACCAGAGGGGTCAGCCCGCACACCCGGTATCCGCTAGAAGGCGGCGAACGCCGCGTACACCGCGTGCCGCTGACGCTCGTCGACGGCCGACACGGGCGCTCGCGCTGGCGCCACAGCAGTCCTCACCCCCTCGTCCGGGTCTTGCTCGAGGGCTTCGAGGATGTCGAGCGGTACGGCTGCCGGCAGCCGCTCGGCGATGCGCGCCACGACGCCGGCGGCCCCCTCCCGCATCTCCGCCGATGGGCTCCCCGCCATCGCCAGGACCACGTCCCATGCCTCCGGGCGGCTGAGCGCGAGCTGCGCGAGGCATGCGCGCGCCGGCGTGTAGACGTACCAGGACTCCGCTGGCGCCGCGTCGCCCGTGGAGTCGACGAGGCGCGCGACCAGCGGCATCGGGACGAGGCCAGGGGCGCGGACCGCGCGGTCGTAGAGGATGACTGCAGCAGATGAGCGGACCGACGAGTCGCGGTGCCGCGACAGCTCGTCGACAACGCTGTCGGGCAGGAGCCCGATCTCGAGCGCGGCCATGCGCTCGACGGCGTGGGAGGCGACCGACCGGTCCTCCCACTGCGGCGCGTTAAGCGCGACCGACACCATCAGCAAGGCGAGGGCCGCCCGTTCGCTGCTCGAGCGCCCCTCGAGCCACTCGAGCACGCGCCTGTATGTCCGGGCTGGATCTGTGACTGAGAGGCCGTCGATCATCGTGATCCCGTCGGCCAGCTCCGGGCTGATCGCAGCCTCGGCCGGGCGCCTCGGCGGGTCGGGGATAGCGAACCCCCACTCGCGGAGCTGGGCGAGCGCGGCGTCGAACGCCGCACCCGGGTCGCCCGCGTCGAGCTGCTCGTAGACCGGGGCGATGTTGCTCGGCAGCTGCGCGGCGTGCTCCTTGAGCACACAGATGCGGTCCCGCAGGCCAGCCGTGGCGCGCGCCCTCCCGATCTCGTCGGCGATGTTGGGGCGCGGGTGGAGCCGGCCTGCATCGTCGAGGAGGTCGCCTGTGACGATGGCGACCATGGCGTCGGATCCCTCGAGGTAGGCGACGACCTTGTCCTCCGGCGTCCAGGCACCGCCGGGCCGCGGCAGGTCGCTGACGATGCGGACCTCGACGCCGTTCGCCTCGAGCAGGTCGCGGAGCGGGTGGGCGAGGCTCCGCTTGTGCCCCTCCGCGACGCTGATGAACACGGAGCGGCGCCGCGGCGGAGCTGGCGGCTCCGCGAGCGCGGGGTGCACAGGCGCCTCCACCACGGCGGACTCGTACGGCCATGTCGATGCCGGGAACCCCGGCAGCGGGAGCGCGCCAAGTAGCTGCTCGACCGTCTGGATGTCCTTGAGCTGGCGGATCGCCATGCCGATGGTGACGGTCCACGGCCTGTCCGGGCCGCCCGAGATGCTCATCCAGCCCGGCAGCCGGTCCATCAACGCGCGGACGCGCCGGACCCTGATGTCGTCCGCGCCGCAGGCCTCGGCGAACTCGTCGCTGGTCAGCGTGGCGTTCACGCCCTGATCGAGCCACCGCACATACTCGGACCTCACGAGGCAGAGGAGATCGCCGAGAACTTGCTCGCCCCCCTCGCACACCGACACGCCGTGGATCGTGAGCGTTGCCCTCCCGTCGACGCTGGTCAGGTCAAACTGCGCGAGCACCCGGCTCACGCCTGCAGCGACGCCGGCCACGTCGAGGTCGTCCCCTGACCGCGCCAGCGCGTGCTGCAGCTCTGCGACCAGCGGCCATTCCGCCGTCGAGAGGAACCGGTCGAGCGCGGCCTGGAGGAGCCGGCGCTCGGATCCGTTGATGACGCGGAAGTCGCGATCGTCGATAACCATTGCTCGTCGAGGGTACACACCCGCGCGACTGCACGGCTTGCGAGCGCCAGCGACACGCCTGGCATCGCCGTAGCCCGAGAGGGCAACCCTTATGGCGTCTCCCTGACCGCCAAGAATGACGCGGCGCTCGCGGTCTTGCCGACCGCTGCTCGCCGACACGCTCGCGGGCCCGGCCGGTGCGCTCTGGTGACCGCTCGCTGATGCCCCTTGAATGACCCGTGCCGCCAACGCGCCGGGTACAGCGGTCGCCGCCGAGTAAGCGCCGCATAAGCGCGGTGCGCTGACGACGGCGGCCCACCCAGCTAGGCGAGGTCTCCCCGCCCGCTAACCGGCCTCGCCTGCCCGGCTGCGCGTCGGGGCCGCCCGACCGGCGACCTCCAGTCGGGCGCCCGGCGGGAGCGCCTCGCGGAGCCCGCGGAGCTGGGCCGGCAGCAGGTCGCCGTCCTGGACCCTGACGGCGTCGGGCTCGGGGCGGCGCTTGGCGAGCAGCGCGAGCAGGCGGACGGCGACGACCTCCTGGACGCGGACCTCGGTTCCGGGGCCGTCCACGACGCGCCGCGACGGCCAGCCGTGGTCGACGCAGACGCGCCGCGCGAGGTCGGCGTCCTCGCCGCGGCCTGGGCCGAAGACGAGCGACACGCAGGGGCCGGCCGGGTCCGGCCCGGGCTCCGGCAACGGCTCCGGCCAGAACACGCCCCCGGCGTCGAGCAGCAACTCCTCGATGTCGGCGTCCATGCCGCCCGCGATGAAGAAGGGGCGGTCGCCCTGCTTGGTCATGCCGCGATCGTGGCACTGGCGCGGGCCGGGCGCAACGCCCACCCCGTGGACGGGGACGCGATCTCGTCGTCGCGCATCATGCCGCGTTCTCCTCGTTCCACCGATCCAGCGCGGCATCGAGCGCGTTGGATGCGAGGGCAATCACGTCGCTGGTCGCCGTGTCGATCCTGCTCCCGGTCGTCTGGCCGCAGCACCGCCCCAGCTGGACGGCAGTCCCCGACACGTCGGAGAGCACGACTCGAACCGCCGTCCGCGGGTACACCCGGCGGATGTCATCGGCCAACCGACGCGCCACGCTCCTTGCGAACGCCGCCTGGTGCTTGCGCCAGCGGTCGCGCCCGAAGATGTCATCAAACAGCGGGTAGCCGAGCTTCAAGTCGATCTCGGCGATGTGGTGCGCCGGGTGCCGCCGTCGTGCCATCGGTCCAGGTCCTCCGTGCGCCGGGTCGTCCGCCCGGCCTGACACGAGGTTCGCGCCGCCCCGCCGATCGGGCCACGGAATCGCAGCCGATCCGATGGTCCTGCTGACTGCCGGGACTGACGTACCAGGCGCCGGCTAGAGTCGTTTCGGCCGGTAGCCCCACCGCGCGTCGGCGAACCTCCGGGCGGCAGCGCGGTCCGCGAACCGCCACGGCGCGTTCCGGTGGTCGCGCCACGCCAGGCCCCACACGCCCAACTGGTTCAGCGCGGCTTCGCCCCGCCTGACGCCGTAGCGGGTCTGGACGCCCCACTTGCGCGCCGCGACCGAGGCCGTCCAGGGCAGCGGGCTGGCCTCGTACAGGTACACCAGCAACTCGACGGCCACCAGCTCGTCCGGGGTAGCCCGGCGCTTCATCCGCGGCGCCACGCAGGCTGCGCGAGGGCTGCCAGCGATGGCGGCGCGGGGCGCGGCGGCTGGAGGGGCCGGCGCGGGTCGCGGGGCGGCCGGTGCCGGCGGCGCCACGGCCTCGACCTGCGGCTTCGCGGCGCATGCGGCCCCGGGGTCCCTCTCTGCCGGTCCCTGACACGCCCTCGACGCGGGCCTGAAGTCGCGGATCGCCAGCCCGCCCATGGGACGCCCTGGCCGCTCCACGTCCACGACGGCGCTCCCGTCGGGCAGCCGAATCACAGCCCGGTCAACAGCCCGGCGGTGCCGGAGCAGCGAGAGTACGTCCACGCTCGCACCGTCGGCGTCCCGCCACCCGCGGCAAGTCAGAGGTCCGATTTGTCCGTTTGCACGTCGCCGCCACCGACCACGGAGGGCCGACCCGCGTGCGTGCAAACCGGGCAGACCCTGTTCGCAGGGGGTCGAGCAGCCGCACCGCCAGCCGCCACCCTATCCGCCACCCTAGCGCACCCTACGGGGCGTGTCTCGACGGGAAGTGGCGGCCCTCGGCGGAGGAGCCATGAGGGGGAGTTGGGGTGGCCTGCGGGGCTCGAACCCGCGACCTTCGGAGCCACAATCCGATGCTCTGCCAATTGAGCTAAGGCCACCATGCCGGGACTCCAGCCTCGCCGGCGGTGGGGCACCGGGTCGCAGGCTGCCGAGAACGGCCGACGCATTCTAGCGGACGCGACGCCCGGGACGGGGGCGGCCGGCCGGCTTGACCGAGGGACGTCAGCCAAACCGGCGCCGCGGGTGGTACCGGGGTCCCGCCGCTCCCGGGGACCTGTGGGCCAGCGAAGTGCGGCACGGTGGGGTTCACCATGGCGGATGCCGGCCCCCCGACCGGCCCTGCCTAGGAGCCTCCACCGGCATGACGCTGCCCGCCAGCCCCGTCCGCACCCTCCGCCGGTTCGACGCGCGCCGCCTGGCGGTCGTGCTCGCGGTTGTGTTCGCGGTGACCAGCGTGGAGCTGGCGGCGGTGCCGTCGGTCCTGGGCTGGGACGCCAACACCTTCAGCGCATCGTCGGAGAGCCAGCTGATCGCGCTGCAGAACCAGGCGCGCGCCTCCGCAGGCCTGCGCTCGCTCAGCCTCGACACGGCGCTGCGCACGATCGCGCGCTGGCGCAGCCAGGACATGATCGAGCGCAACTACTTCTCGCACACGATCCTGGGCACTACCCACAACGTGTTCTGGTACATGCAGTTCCAGTACGGGTACTGCTTCAAGGTGGCGGGCGAGAACATCGGCACCGTGACCTGGCCCGGCGCGTCGGAGGCCGACGCGACCAACTGGGTGTTCCAGCAGTTCATGAACTCGCCCACCCACCGCGCGAACATCCTGGGCAGCGCCTGGGACGTGGTCGCCGTGGGCGCGTACAAGGGCACGGGCGACGAGTTCATGTGGACCGTCCTGTTCGCCGACAAGTGCAGCGCCGCGGCGCCGACCCCGACCCCCACCCCGAAGCCGACGGCCAAGCCCACGCCGAAGCCGACGCTGCAGCCGACGCCGCGACCGACCCCGAAGCCGACGTCCCGGCCCACCGCCAGGCCCACCCCGACGCTGGCGCCGACCCAGCCGACCGCCCCCGCGCCGACCCCGTCGCCAACGCTCACACCGTCGCCCAGTCCCACCGCCGGGCCCGACACGGGCGCGCTCGCGACGCCCCAGCCGGAGGCCCCGACACCGTCGCCCAGCGCGGCCCCCAGCGCGGCCGCCACCCCAGCCCCCACGCCGTTCGTCCCGCCGGGCGGGCTCCAGATCAAGGACCCGCCGCCCCAGGGCGGCCTCATCGAGTCCATCCTGCAGGCGATCGCGGCCCGGTTCTTCGGCGGGTGACGCCGAGGCCCGCTGGCGCGTCGTCCGGCCCGCTACCGTATCCACGACAGCCCTCCGCCCCTGCCGGGAGGCAGCCAGCCGCATGACCCTCCAACCGCCGGCCGCCGCGCCGGCCCCCGGGCGCACCGTCCTGCCGATCCTCGAGGCGCGCTCGCTGACCAGGCAGTACCGGATGACCGGCGAGATCGTCGAGGCCGTCCGGGGCGTCACGCTGTCGGTGATGCCGGGCGAGTTCGTGGCGCTCATGGGGCCGTCGGGGTCGGGCAAGAGCACGCTCCTCCAGCTGCTCGGCGGCCTGGACCAGCCCACGTCCGGCGAGGTGCTGCTCGAGGGCGAGTCGATCGGCCGCCTGTCCGATTCGGACGCCACCCGCCTGCGCCGCGAGCGGACCGGGTTCGTGTTCCAGTCGTTCAACCTCGTGCCGCTGATGAACGTCGTCGAGAACGTCGGGCTGCCGTTCACGATCGCCGGACAGGACCCGCGGTCGCACGAGCTGGCGGCACGCATCCGGGAGGCGATC
>JAJYGO010000063.1 GCA_021785115.1 Chloroflexota bacterium
GTTCCTGCCGCGAGCCGAGATCCTGACCTTCGAGGAGATCGCGAGGCTGGCCCGACTGTTCGTCGGCCTCGGGGTGAGCAAGCTGCGCGTCACCGGCGGCGAGCCGCTCGTGCGCAAGGATCTGCCCGGCCTGATCCACCAGCTGGCCGCGATCGGCGGCGTCCAGGACCTTGCGCTGACCACCAACGGCGCCCTGCTCGCGGCCCAGGCGGGTGCGCTCCGCGAGGCCGGCCTCCACCGCGTCACGGTCAGCCTGGATTCGCTGGACGACGCGGTGTTCGGCGCGATGAGCGGGGTCGACTTCCCGGTGGCGCGCGTGTTGCAGGGAATCCGCGTCGCGCAGGAGGTCGGGCTGGAGCCCGTCAAGGTCAACGCGGTGGTGAAGCGCGGCCTGAACGAGTCGGGCGTCCTGCCCCTGGCGCGGTACGCGCGGGACCACGGCCTGATCCTGCGCCTGATCGAGTTCATGGACGTGGGGCAGTCCAACGGGTGGCGGCTGGAGGACGTGGTGCCGGCCGCAGAGCTCGTCGAGACGATCGACGCCGAGTTCCCGCTCGAGCCGGAGCCGCCGTCCTACCCGGGCGAGGTCGCCGCGCGCTGGCGGTACCGCGACGGGGCGGGCGAGATCGGCGTGATCGCGTCGGTGACGCAGCCGTTCTGCGGCGCATGCACGCGCGCGCGGCTGTCGGCGAAGGGCGAGCTGTTCACGTGCCTGTTCGCGGCCTCCGGGGTGGACCTCCGGGCGCTGGTCCGCGGTCTCGCTTCGGACGAGGAGATCAAGGCGGCGATCGCCGGGAGGTGGCGCAGCAGGGCGGATCGCTATTCCGAGCTGCGGTCGGCCGAGACGGCCGGTCTGCGCCGGGTGGAGATGTTCGCGATCGGGGGCTGAGGCGCGCGGGCCTCGGCCGTCGCGCGGTTGACGGCAAACGCGTCAGCGCCGAAGCTCGATCCATGGACGCCGACGACCCGGTGCCGCAGGCTCTCCTCGAACGATTGGCCGCGGACATCCGCGCCGTCCTCGGGGGTGACCTGGTCGGGCTCTACCTCTATGGATCGTCGGTGTCGGGTGGCTTCGATCCGGGGGTGAGCGACCTCGATCTGGTGGCGGTGACCGCGGATGGGATCGAGGGGATCGACCTCGTCGGTCTCGGGCGGATGCACCGCGACTTCGTGCGCCGCAACCCTGAGTGGAGGGAGCGGATCGAGGTCGTCTACGTCGGACGGGCGGCGCTCTGGTCATTCCGGACGAGCCCCGGTCCACTCGCGGTGATCAGCCCCGGCGAGCCGTTCCACGTTCGAGAGGAGCGGGTCGTCGCGTGGCTTCAGAACTGGTACCTCGTGCGGGAGACCGGGATCACCCTGTACGGGCCCTCCGCCGCGACGCTCGTCCCGCCGATCGTCTGGACCGAGTTCGTGGCGGGGACGGTGCGCTATGCCAAAGAGCTTCGTGACCGGGACTTCGAGGAGGCCAGTCCCGGGGCCCTTGCGTACGCCGTGCTGGCCGTGTGCCGGGCGCTCCGGACCGTCCGCACGCAGACGCACGGCTCGAAGCAGGAGGCCGCCGCCTGGACGCGGGAGCGGATGCCTGACTGGGCCTGGCCATCGATGCCGCACTTGGCTGTCGGCTGTCACGAGGAGCGTCCGGCTTCGACGACGTGCGGACGCGCGCCGCCGGCATGAGGTTCATCCGGCTCCTCGGCGACGAGATCACGGGCACCGCCTGGGCTGGACCGCCGCAATCGGCCGCGTAGGACCGCCGCCGCGACGCATCGCCAACCGGTGCGACGCGCAAACCCGGGCCACCCGCCTGGCGAGAAGGACCGGCGCCGGAGCGACGTCGGGCCGACCCTCAGTCGGTGCAGCGCAGGCCCGCCCGGGGAACCGTGCGGTAGAGCAGGTACGCGTCCACCGCGTCGCGCGCGCACGCGCTCACCAGGTACCCGGTGTGCCCCTCGCCGACGCGGGTGACCAGGACCGCGGAGGGGAGCTGCCGCGCGACGTCCTGTGCCCAGGCATAGGGCGTGGCCGGATCGCCGGTCGATCCCACCAGCACGATCGGCGGGGCGCCCGGTGCCGTGACCGGGGCGGGGACCCGGTCCGGTGGCGTGGGCCAGTAGGCGCACTCGACGTCGTTGAACGCCAGCAGCCGCCCGACGCGCGGCGCGACCGCGGTGAACCGCGTGGCCAGCGTGCTGTAGGCGGCGGGGTTACGGGGCGACGGCCAGTCGAGGCATGTGACGGCGTAGTAGGCGTCGACCAGGTTGGAGTACGAGCCGTCGGGGTTGCGGCCGCGGAGCGGGTCGCCCAGGAGGAGCATGAGGCTCGCGTCGCCGGCCCGCGCCTGCGCAAGCGCTTCGGCGAGCACGGGCCAGGCCGCCTGCGCGTAGAGCGACTGGGTGACGGCCTCCCACGCCTGTGTGGGTCCGACGGGTTCGCGGTTCGTCAGCCGCGGCGTGGGCACGGGGTGCCGGTCGATCTGGCGCATGAGGGTGTCGAACGCGGGTCCCGGCCGCCCCCCGGAGTAGAAGGCGCAGGTGGGGTGGGCTGCGCAGTCGGCCAGAAACCGGTCGAGCGCCCCCTCGAACGCGACGGCCTGGTCCTGACGGAAGGTGGCTTCGCCGAGGCTCGGGTCCACCACGCCGTCCAGGACGAGGGCGCGGATGTGGGTCGGGAAGAGCGACGCGTAGTCCTCGCCGATCAGCGTCCCGTAGGAGAACCCCAGGTAGGTCAGCATCGCGTCTCCCAGCGCGGCACGGACCTGGTCGAGGTCGCGGGCGACGTCCGCGGTGGAGAGATACGGCAGGAGGTCGGCGTTGCGCTGCCCGCATTGCTGGGCGAACGCCTTCGCCCCGTCGAGCAGGTTGGCCAGCTCGGCCGGAGTGTCCGCGGTCGAGTCCTCCGGGATGAAGTGGTCCAGGTTGTCCACGCAGCGGATGGGAGTGCTGGCTCCCACGCCGCGTGGGTCGAAGCCGACGACGTCGAACCGGGCGAGGACCTCGGGCGGGAAGATGGCGGTGGCGTCCTGCCGCACGAAGTCGATGCCGCTCTCGCCGGGCCCGCCCGGGTTCACCACCAGCGAGCCGATGCGGTGCGCCGGATCGGTGGCCGGGAGGCGGACCAGCGAAAGGCGCACCGTGGGGCCCGCGGGGTTGGCGTAGTCCCGCGGGACGTCGACGATCCCGCACTGGAACCCATTACCGCAGTCGCTCCACGCCACGGGCGGCTGCGGTGGCAGCGTCGGCGCTGGGGAGGGGGAGGCGGCTGGGCCGGCCCCGGTCGAGGCGCCCGGTTGTGTCGGCGGCGGCGACGTGGGACGAGCGGTGGACGTACAGGCCGTCGCGAGCAGCGCCACCGTGACCGCCAGCGCACCGAGCGCCGGGCCGTGCTTGCCGGGACGCGTGGCGTGACGCATGGGCCGACTGTACGCGATCGTGGCCGTGCTCGGCGACGTTTCAAACGCGTTGCAGGTGACGCGGTCCGGCGGCGTATGGTGCAGGATCGTGGCCGTCTGGAGGGAGCGCATGACGCAGGTTGCATTCGCGATCGTGGGGACCGGGTGGCGCAGCCGCTTCTACCTGCGGGTCGCACGTGAGCTGCCCGAGCGGTTCCGGGTGACCGGGGTCCTCACCAGGGACCCGGCGCGTCGCGATCTCCAGGACGCGTGGTCGGTGCCGCCGCGCGCCACGCTCGACGAGTTGCTGGCGGACCGGCCGTCGTTCGTGGTGGTGTCGGTACCGTGGTCCGTGACGCCGGCCCTGCTCCGGGAGCTGGCCGATCGCGGGATGCCGGCCCTCGCCGAGACGCCGCCCGCACCCGACCTGGACGCGCTGGAGGCGCTCGGCGACCTGGCTCGCCGCGGGGCACGCATCCAGGTCGCGGAGCAGTACCAGTTCCAGCCGATGATCGCGGCGCAGCTTGCGCTGGTCGCGTCAGGTCGCCTGGGGGCGGTGAGCGAGGCCCAGGTCTCGATCGCGCACGGGTATCACGGCATCGACCTGCTGCGGCGCTTCCTCGGCGTTGGGCTGGACCCCGCGACGATCACCGCGCGGCGGTTCAGCGCGCCGATCGTGGCCGGCCCGGACCGGGCGGGACCACCGGCCACGGAGCGGATGGCACGATCCGAGGAGATCATCGCCTGGCTCGACTTCGGCGGACGGCTCGGAATCCATGACTTCGCCGACGACCAGTATTTCTCGTGGATCCGCGGCCGGCGCCTCCTGGTCCGGGGCGACCGGGGCGAGATGGACGGCACGGCGGTCCGCTACCTGCTGGACGCTCTCATGCCGGTGGAGCTGGAGCTGGTGCGCCGCGACGCGGGGCGTGACGGCAACCTCGAAGGCCTGCACCACGTGGGCGTCACGGCCGGGGCGGAGTGGCTCTACCGGAATCCCCTTGCGCCGGCGCGCCTCGCGGACGACGAGCTTGCCGTCGCGTCCTGCCTCGAGGGCATGGCGGGGTACGTCGACGGGGGTCCCGGTTTCTGCGGCCTGGCCGAGGGCGCGCACGACCACTACCTCGGGCTGATGATGGCTCGCGCGGCCGACGAGGGACGGACGCTCACCGCCCCCGGGCTGTCATGGACCCGGGGCCTCGATTCGCCGCGCGGCTGATCCGGCCGGACCGCTCCGGGCGGATCGGTCAGTCGAGCCCGTAGGCCGTGAGCTGGCGCAGGCGGGTGGCGTGCGCCGAGCGGCAGAGTGCTCGGGCTTGCGGTACAACGGGGGCATGCGGTGGCCGCCTGGCGCACCGCCAGCCGCGAGAGGTTCGACGACGTGGCGCAACGCGGTCGACCCGAGCGATGTGTCTTCTGCGGGAACCCGATCGGGCCCGACGAGCCAGCGGTGGGGCATGGCGAGTCGGCGGCCCACGCCTCCTGTGCCGACGCGGGCCTGGGCGACGAGCGCCTGTGGGATGGGATCGCTCGCGCCGTCGGCGATGACGGCTTGGCTTCCGGTGACGACGGCTCGGTTTCGGCGGGTGGTCCGGGGACCCCCAGGGCAGGCCGGGCTGGCTGCGCCATGCTCGGGGTCCTGCTGCTGGCCACGGCATCCATGGCGTGGCGGGTCCGCCGCTGACGCTGCGGTCAGGTTCGTGCAGGCCGGCCGGGCCGCCGCCGGCCTGCGTTCGCCTCCCTGGCCGGCGGCGCGCAGGATGGCACCGGCGGCGAGGTCTGCCTCGGTACAGGCGCGCCCCTGCCGGTGGCCGCGCGCCTCGACGCGGGCGGGGTGACCGTCGGCGGGTTACGCTGGCCGGCGATGTTGCTGGGCATCGACCACCTGGTGATCGCGGTCGCGGACCCGGACGACGCCGCAGCTCGGCTCGAGCGGGAGCTGGGCCTCGCGGCGACCGGGGGCGGCCGCCATGACGCGCTCGGGACCTTCAACCGGCTGGTCTGGCTTGGTGACACGTACCTCGAGCTCCTCGGGGTCTTCGACCGGGCGCTCGCCGAGCGGTCCTGGATCGGTGCGCCGGCGGTGGAGATGCTCGAGCGGGGTGGCGGACTCGCCACCTGGGCGATCGCGACCGGCGCGCTCACGGCCGATCTGGCCGTGCTCCGCGCGGCGGGCTCCGATCTCGGCGATTCGACCGCCGGTGAGCGGCGGCGCGCCGACGGGGCCCTCGTCCGCTGGCGCCTTGCCGCACCGACGCGCCTCGGGCCGACCGAGCCGCCCTTCCTCATCGAGCACGACGCGACGGCGGCAGAGTGGATGCCCGCTGACCGGGCAGCTCGGCTGGCCCTGGTGCACCCGATCGGCGGGCCGGTGAGGCTCGAGGTGCTGGAGCTGGCGATCGACGACGTCAACCGCACGAGCGTGCGCTACACCCGCACGGTGGGACTGCGGTTCCGGCCCTCGCTCGCCGGCGCTGGCTCCCGCGACGCGGATGTCGGCGCCCAGACCGTCCGGCTGCGCCCACGGCGGGGCGGGTCCGGGTCGGCGGTCATCCACCTCGTCGCGCCCGTCCCCGAGGAACGGATCGTCGATCTCCTGGGCTGCCGCTGGGTGGCGCGTCCGGCCCGCTGAGGCGACGTTCGAGCCGACGACGGGCCTCGCCATCTCGCCCCGGACGTTCAACAACTACTTCGCCAGCAAGGCCGAGGCGTTCCGCAGGCAATAACGCGTGTTACCATCCCTTGCCGCAATGCCCGAGGCAGTGATGCCCCCGCTTTCGCGTGGGGCGCCGCTGCGGCGGCCGCAGGACCGTGCTCTGTACGCCGCCTATGTCCTGCTCGTCGCCGCCGCGCTGGCGACGTACCTCGCGACCGACGACGGGCGGCTCCGGCTGGTCGCCTTCGGCACGGTCGGCCTTGCCGCGCCGCTGGCGTTGCTCGTCGGCCTGGTGCGGTTCCGACCGCGCCGCCAGCGTGCCTGGCTGGCCCTGCTGGTCGGGCTCAGCCTGCTCATCGCGGGCGACCTCACAGAGCTGCTGTTGCGCGGCGCCCCGGCGACGTTCGACCCGACCCCCGCCGCGTTCACGTTCCTCGGGTACGGCGCCCTCCTGCTCGGCGTCTACGGCTTGTCCGGGCCACTGGAGCGGGTCTCACCCGTGGCTCTGGTCGACGCGGCGATCCTCGCGCTCGCGGCCGGCTTGATCATCTGGCTCGTGCTCCTCGAGCCAGCGGCCGGGCATCTCCGCGGCCTCGCCGGCGCGCTCGCCATCGGGTACCCGACGCTCGACGCGGTGGCGCTGGCCAGCCTGGCACCGGCGCTCGTGCGGCGCGACGCGCGATCGGTCGCGGTCGCCGTGCTTTGCGTCGGTCTCGTGCTGCTGCCGGTGACCGACGTGCTCGCGGGGCTCCGGGTCCTGACCCGGAGCTACCACCCCGGAGCCCTCCTCGACGTCGGGTGGCCGCTCGCCTACGCCACCCTGGGCGGCGCGGCGCTGCACCCGACGATGGGTTCGGTGGGCGAGGGCCGAGCGCGGTCCGCGGCGGAACCGGCCGGCGTTCGGCCCGGGTTGCTGGCCGCCGCCCTGCTGGTCCCACCGGCCCTGCTCGCGGTGCGCGCCCTCGGCGGGTTGGACCGCGAGGACCAGCTGCCGTTGTCGGTCGCCTCGCTCGCCCTGACCTCCCTTGTCATCGTGCGCCTGTACCTGACGACCAGCGCCCTCGCGCGCAGTGACGCCCGGTTCCGCAGCTTCATGGCGCACCCGGGCCTCATGGCTTTCATCAAGGATGCCCGTGGCCGGTATCAGTACGCGAGCCCGGAAGTCGAGCGGGTGAACGGCTGGCCGAGCGCCGAGGCGTGGGCCGAGCGGACCGACCGCGACCTGTTCGCACCCGACACGGCGGCCGCCTACGGGTCCGCCGACGAGACCGTGCGCCGAACCAGGACCCCGCTGATCCTGCAGGCGCAGCACGACGAGCCCGACGGTCCGCATGTCTGGCGCCTCGAGAAGTTCCTCCTGCCCCGCGATGCCGGGGCAATCGCGCTCCTCGGCGTCGACATCACCGACCGCGTGCGCGCCGAGGCGGAGTTGCGCAGGGAACGGGAGCTCCTCGCAGACGCCGAGGAGGTCGCCGCGTTCGGCAGCTGGGCGTGGGACGCGGCGAGCGCGCAGAGCCAGTGGTCGCCGGCCATGCGTCGCCTGGCTGGCCTGCCACCGGGGTTCGCGCCCCTCGACAATGCCGAGATCTATCGGGCGATTCATCCCGAGGACCTTGCCCGCGTGCAGGCCGCCGTCCGTGCCACCATTGCGACGTGTGCGCCGCTGGACGCGGAGTTCCGCATGGTTGGCCCCTTCGGGGACGTGCGCTACGTGCACCTCACCGGGCGCACCGAGCCGGCGGCGGACGGCACCGCCAAACGCGTGGTGGGTGTGGCGCGGGACGAGACGGCCACCCACGCGGCGAGCGAGCAGCTCCGCCTCCAGGCGCATCTGCTCGAGAGCGTGAACGATGCGGTGATCGCGACCGACGCCGAGGGCCGGGTGCGCTACTGGGGCGGCGGCGCCGCGGCCGTGCTCGGATACCGCGTCGAGGAGATGGTCGATCGGACCCTCGAGGGCGTCATTCTCGCCGATACTGTCCGCGAGGATGCCCTTGCCGCGGCGCTCCGCGCCGGCGAGACCTACGAGGGTGACTGGGAGGCTCGCCGGTGCGACGGCGCGCCGGTGTGGCTCCGCGCGCGCATCTCCCCGCTGGCGAGCGGAGCGGGAGAGTCCGCCGGGCAGCTCTGGATCGCCCGGGACATCGGCGCGCGTCGGGCGCTCGAGCTCCAGCTTGAGCGGCTCGCCACCGCCGTGGAGCAGGCGCACGAGGCCGTCGTGGTGACGGACCGCGAGGAGCGGATCGTGTACGCCAACGCCGAGTTCGAGCGGACGACCGGGTTCAGCCGGGACGAGGCGCTCGGGCAGCCCGCGGGCTTCATCTCGGCAGGCCGCCAGCCCCGCGCGTTCGGGCAGGCGCGTCGCGCCCTCCTCGACTCCGGTCGGCCCTGGCAGGGGGACCTGGTGGATCGGCGCAAGGACGGCGCGCTCATCACGACCGAGAACACCGTCGCGCCGGTGCGGGAACGGGACGGGGCCGTCAGCGGCTACGTGATGGTGAAGCGCGACGTCACGCGGGAGCGGGCGGCCGAAGCCGACGCGCAGCGCCGGGCCCGCGAGCGGGCGCTGATCGCCGAGACCCTGCAGGGCCTGGGTGGACATCTGGGGCTGGAGGACACGGCCGAGGCGATCGCCGTGCAGGTGCTCAAGCTTCGCGGCATCTCGCTGGCGGCGCTCGTGGCCCTCGATCCGGAGGGGCGATCGTTTCAGCTTGCGATCGTCAGCGAAGGGGGCACCCACCAGCGGTTCGACCTGCCGCCGTCCCGGAGCGCGTACCTGCACGACCGCGGGGTCCTGGGCCCCTGGGTGGAAGCATGGACCCCGCCAGCGGACGGGCACCCCTACGCGGGGCTCTTCGAATCCCTCGGGATCCGGGCCTTCGCCTACGTACCGTTCTCGGAGGGTGGCAGCCTGCTCGGTGTGCTCGCCGCCGGGTCGGCGGCTCCCGACGCGGGCGTGCAGCTCGCTGAGCACCTGCCGGCCCTGGTGGACTTCGCCGCCATCGGCGGGGCATTGCTCGGCCCCGGGGTGCGCGGCCGGCAGCAGACGGCGCAGCGGCGTCTGCATGTCCGCGCGCTGATCGCAAACGGGGCCTTCTCGCCGGTCTTTCAGCCGATTGCCGCGCTGGGCGACGGCACCCTCGAGGGGTTCGAGGCCCTCACCCGGTTCGCCAACGGCACGCCGCCCGACGTCCAGTTCGCCGAGGCGCACGGGGTAGGCATGGGCCTGGATCTCGAGCTGGCCACCCTCGCCGCGGCGCTCAAGGCCGGCGCGCGACGCCCCACCGGGACCTCGCTGCACGTGAACGCCTCGGTCGCCCTGCTGCTGGCCGGGGACCGGCTGCGGACCCTGCTCGACGCGAGGGCGACCGGCCGCCTGCTGATCGAGGTGACCGAGCACGACCGGGTCGGCGACTACGCCGCGGTTCGCCAGGCGGTCGAGCGCCTCGGCCCGGGCGTACGGCTCGCGGTCGACGACGCCGGGGCCGGCTACGCCAGCCTGCGCCACATCCTCGAGCTCGCGCCGACGGTGGTGAAGCTGGACCGTTCCCTGGTGGCCGGGATCGACGGGGACCCGGCCCGGCAGGCAGTGGTCGAGGGGATGCAGCAGTTCGGGAGGCGGGGTGGCTTCGTCCTCGTGGCCGAGGGCATCGAGACCGAGGCTGAACGCGACACGCTGCGCAGGCTCGGCGTTCCGCTCGGCCAGGGCTACCTCCTCGGGAGACCCGGACCGTTGCCCTGAACCGATCAGGGGACGGCACGTTGATCCAGTCGAGCCTGCCTCTGCACCTGGGGAGGCTCAGGCCATGACGAGCCGGTTGCGTCCGTTCCCCTTGGCCGCGTAGAGGGCGCCGTCGGCCAAGGCGACGAGGGCATCGGGTGAGTCGGCCGCATCCCGGTAGGTCCCGCCGCCCAGGCTGACCGTCACGCCGACCCGCAGCTCGCCGTCGTCGACGCACGTCTCACTGACGGCGCGCCGGATCCGCTCCCCGACCTGGGCGACATCGTCCGTGCCGGCACCCGGGAGCAGGACCAGGAACTCCTCGCCGCCGTAGCGGATGAGGACGTCCCCTTCCCGCACGACGCGCCGGCAGGCGCCAGCGACAGCCCGCAGCACCCGATCTCCGACGAGGTGTCCGTAGGTATCGTTGACCGCCTTGAAGTGGTCGAGATCGAGCATCAGGATCCCGAGCGGGTTCTCGGCTCGCACCGCACGGGAGAACTCCTCGCGCAGTCGGGCGAGCCCGAACCGCCGGTTGTAGGCCTCCGTCAGCGGATCCACCGCCGCAAGGCGCTCGAGCCGATCGTGCGCGAGCGCGTTGTTGACTGCGAGGCCGAGGTCGGCCCGCAACTGCTCGAGCAGCCCGAGATCATCGCGCTCGAACCGTCCCGGCGTGGCGAGGATGATCGCCCCCAGGGGTACGCTCTTGAACGTGACCGGCGCAATCACGATCTCGCGGGCTGCCTGGCCGACGAGGAGCGAGTCGACGATCACCCCCGGTGCCTCCACCCGCAGCTGCTCGGTGCGCCCCAGGCGCAGGACCCGCCGGACGTGGTCGCTCCCGGCGAACCCGTCGGCACCGCGCAGGCCGTAGCTCGCCAGGGGCTCGATCCTGTCTTCGCGCACGACGAAGATCGCCCCGGCCTCGGCTCGCGTGATGCGGAGCAGCCCCTCGAGGGCCGCGTCGCCGAGGCCCTCGAGTTCGAACTCGGTCGAGAGCACCGCGCTGAACTCACGCATCGCGCTCTCGACCGCGTGACTCCTCGCCAGCGCTCCGATCAAACGGTTGAAGGCACCCGCGCTGGCGCCGACCTCGTCATCGGAGTCGACCGGAAGGGCGCATCGCTCGGGCTCGCAGGCGCTCCAGTCGTGGCTGAACACCGCCTCGGCCAGCTGCTCTGCGACGGTACCCATCCGCTCGGCAAGGACCCGAAGTCGGCGGCCGACGACGAGGTGGGAGAGCTCGAAGTTGGCGATCCCGACAACGAGCCCGGCGACCATGGTTGAGGCATAGAAGAGCGGCGTCATGACTCGCGCATTGGGCAGTCCCAGGAGCAGGCAGAACGGCGGGAAGACCAGGCCGACGAGCAGCCCGAACCCCATCATCCAGATCGAGAGGTCGGTGAACACGCGACTGGTCAGGCGCGGCATGGAAGGCACTCCATAGGCGGACAGGCGGGACGTCACCGTCTCGCAGCATCGAAGTGGCTGCCCAGGACGGCCATGGCCAGAAAGTCCGGTGCGGTCCGGTCCGATGCGCTCCGGGTGCCCCATCAACACTTGCACGGCGATGCGTGAACCCGGTCGGCCCGACGCCCCCTGACCGGCCCATCGCCGCGGCGGTCTCCATTGCAGAGCTTCGTCGACGAGGTTCAATTCGACGAACCTGCTGCACGCCGCGCAGGCCGTTGTCCAACGGCACACACAGTTCCGTGCCACGAGGGTGGAGGGAATGGGGTGGCCTAGGGGACTTGAACCCCTAACCATCGGATCCACAATCCGATGCTCTGCCAGTTGAGCTAAGGCCACCGCGGAGGCGCCGGCGTCCATGCGACGGCACCACGTGACGCCACACCT
>JAJYGO010000203.1 GCA_021785115.1 Chloroflexota bacterium
CCGCGACCAGCAACGATCCGTCCGGCTCCTCGACGAACCCGACGACCGCCGCGCGCCAGAGGCCGGACCGCCGTCCGCGCGTCTCGATCCGGGCCGCCCGGCCCCACGCGACCATGTCGTCGCCCGCCGGGTCCGGTCGCCCGCCTCCGGCGGACCCGCCTACCTCGCGCGCTGCCAGGACTTGCCCTCGCTCAGGACCGCCGGCGCGTAGACCATCTCGACCCGCTGCATCTCGGCGATCGTCCGCGCCCCGAGCGCCGCCATCGACTGCCGCAGCGCCCCGACGAGGTTCTCCGAGCCGTCCGTGACGCGCGACGGGCCGAGCAGGATCCGCTCGAGCGATCCGACCGTCCCGACCCGGATCCGCGTACCGCGGGGGAGTGCCGGCGAGGGTGCCGCCATCCCCCAGTTCGTGCCGCGTCCGGGCGCCTCCTCGGCGCGGGCGAGCGGCGAGCCGAGCATCACGACGTCCGCGCCGGCCGCAATCGCCTTCGCGACGTCGCCCCCGCGCCGCATGCCGCCGTCCGCGACCACCGGCACGTACCGGCCGGTCTCGTCGAAGTAGGTGTCGCGAGCCGCAGCGACGTCGCTGATCGCCGTCACCTGCGGGACCCCGATGCCGAGCACCTCGCGCGTCGTGCACGCCGCACCGGGCCCGACGCCCACGAAGATCGCCGCGATCCCCTGCGCCATCAGCTCGTGGGCGGCCTCGAACGACGTCGAGTTGCCGACCGCCACGGGGATCGGCATGGCGCGCGTGAACTCGCCGAGCTCGAGCGGGTCGTACCCGGAGGCGAGGTGGCGCGCCGAGCTGACCTGCGACTGCACGAGGAACAGGTCGGCGCCGTGGCGCGCGCAGAAGGAACCCCAGTGGCGGGCGGCGCCCGGCGTGGCCGAGACGGCAGCGGGGCTGCCGGCAGCGCGGATCTCGTCGATCCGCCGGGCCACCAGCTCCTCGCGGATCGGTCGGTCGTATGCCTCCGCCAGGAAGTCGTGCACGCGATCGTCGGGCGCATCCGCGATCCCCCGGAGGACGGCGTCCGGATCCTCGTACCGCGTCTGAACGCCCTCGAGGTTCAGGACGGCGAGCCCGCCGAGGCGCGCGAGCGCGCCGGCGAACGGCGGGTCGACCACGGCGTCCATGGCGGCGGCGAGGACCGGGATCGCGAGCCGCAGCCCGGCGATCTCGACCGATGTGTCGACGTCCGCCGGCTCCACCGTCTCGGTCCCGGGCGCGAGCGACACGTCGTCGAACCCGTACGTCGGCCGGATCGAATCGACCTTCGAGGCGCGAGGCACGGACGGTCGGTCGAGCGACGGGGACGGGGGAACGGCGTGGGACACGCGTGGGGCTCCCGTGCGAGGCGGCGGGTTGCCGGGCAGTATAGCGGCATGGACCCGATCGCCCGACCTGTCCCGAAGCCGGCACCCGGCCCCGACGATGGCGTGGCCGAGCCGGCCCTGGTCACGCTCGACGACATCCGGCACGCGGCCGACGTCATCCGGGGCGTGGTCGTGCGCACTCCGCTGCTCCGTTTCGGACCCCCGCTCGCGGCGGATCCGGTCGGCCGGACGCGCGCGTGGCTCAAGCCGGAGTCGCTGCAGCCCATCGGCGCCTTCAAGCTGCGCGGCGCGTACTACGCCATCGCGTCGCTGCCACCGGAGCGACGCGCGGCGGGCGTGGTGGCGCATTCGAGCGGCAACCACGCGCAGGGCGTGGCACGGGCCGCGCGGCTGCTCGGCGTCCGCGCCGTGATCGTGATGCCGTCCGACGCGCCCGCGGTGAAGGTCGAACGCGTCCGCGCGGACGGCGCCGAGATCGTCGTCGTCGGGCCGTCGAGCGAGGAACGGGCGGCGCGCGCGGCCGAGCTGGCGGAGCGCGACGGCCTGACGATGGTCGCGCCGTACGACGACGCCGCGACGATCACGGGCCAGGGCACGATCGGTCTCGAGATCGTCGAGCAGCTCGCGGAGCTCGAGGCCGAGGCGGCGCGACGGTCCGGCGTCGGCCACGCGACGTCCGGGGCCGGCAGAACGACGTCCGGCGTCGGCCACGCGACCGCCGGCGCCGCCGGCGCGACCGACCGCGCGCCCACCGGCGGCGACCCGCATCTCGCCGCTGCCGGGCCGGCCCGCGGTGCTCCATCACGGTTCACCGTCCTGGTGCCCGTCGGGGGCGGCGGGATCGCGAGCGGCGTGGCGACCGCCGTCAAGTTGCTCGCGCCGGGCGCGACCGTGCTCGGCGTGGAGCCGGAGCTCGCAGCGGACGGCCGCGAGTCGCTGCGGGAGGGCCGGATCGTGATCTGGCCGGCGGACCAGGTCGGGCGCACGATCGCGGACGGCCAGCGGACCGCGCACGTCGGCGTGATCCCGTTCGCGCACTTCCGACGCCACCTCGACGGCATCGTCGCGGTGTCGGAGGACGAGATCGCGCGTGCGATGGTCCGCGCCTCGCGGGAAGCGCGGCTCGTCCTCGAGCCCTCGGGCGCGACGACGCTCGCCGCGTGGCTCTTCCACGCGGCAGAGCTCCCCGAAGATGGGCCCGTCGTCTGCATCCTGAGCGGCGGCAACGTTGATCCGGAGCGGTACGAGTCGCTGCTGGCCCGGGGAATCGCGGCCGGCGGCTGATCGACGCGGGTGGAATCGCGGCCGGCGGCTGACGGAGTCCGGCATCGCGGCCGGCGGCTGATCGACGCGGGCGGCTACAGCCGGACGAAGCGCTCCACGGGGAGCACGAACACGACAGCTCCCCCCATCTCGACCTCGACCGGGTACGGCAGGTAGAACTCGCCCGGCTCCATGATCGGCGGCATCGGGTTCACGACCTGCGTCCGGGCGTGACACTGCTCGCCGACGACCTGGATGACCTCGTCGACCTGCTCCTCCTCCACGCCGACGATGACTGTCGCGTTCGTCTGCTTCAGGAACCCACCGGAGAGTGGAGACGCGTGGCCCGGAACTCGCGCTCGAGGAGGGCGTCCACGAGAGCGCCCGCGTCCTCGCTGTGGACGATGGCGACCACGAGCTTCACGGCGGGCAGTATAGAGGTGGGGCACGACGCCGTGACGAGTCGCGCCGGGGACCGAGGGCCGGGAACGGCCGGGATTCAGGCCGGCGCGCGGCCGCGATGCTCCCGCGATCGCCATCCCGGCCGCGTATCATTTGCCGGCGTCTGCGGTCGCCGCAGAGGAGGGGTACGCGATCAGGCCCGCGCCGGTCCGTGGCGGGGGCGCCGGTCGCGACATCGGGGAGGCTGCGATGCCGGGCGAACCTTCGAGGACCTTCGTCGCCGTGACCTCGTGCGCCCTCGAGATCGCCGCCGACCCGCGTCTCGACGCCAGGCTCGACGCGATCGCGCGGCACGCAGCCGACGTCGTGTGCGGCCCGACCGCGATCCTCCTCCTCGACGACCTGCTCGCCCTGCGCCCGGCCGCAACGCATGGCCCGGAACTGCGCGACCTCCCGGTGTTCGACGGATCCGAACGCCCCGAGCACCCGGATCCCCTCGTGCTCGCAGTGCTCGATCGCCGCGAGACGCTTGCCCGGCGCGACGAACCGAGCGCAATCCTGGACGCGGTGGTCGCCGCGCACATCGCTGTGCACATCCCGATGATCGTCGAGCGCGAGGACGGCACTTCCGACGTGGAGGGCGTCCTCGTCGCGGCGGTCCCGTCGGACCGGCTCGACCCTCCGGAACTCGACGCGCTTCGAGCGCTCGCGGTCCTCGGTGCGCTCGTCACGGCGCACGCCCGACTCGAGACGGCCCTCGAGGAGCGGTCGGACTGGCTCGACCGCCTCGCGCATACGGACGCGCTGACCGGCCTCGCGAACCGCCGGACGCTCGACCGGGTGCTCGAGCTCGAGATCGCGCGCGCGGCCCGTCAGGCGACCACGCTGGGCGTCGCGATCTTCGGCGTCGACGGCCTCGAACAGGTGACCGAGCGCGACGGCGCCCACGCGGCGGACGACGTGCTGCGCCGCGTCGCGGCCTCGCTCGCCGACACGGTCCGGCTCGTCGACACGGTCGCCCGCTACGGGCGCTCGGAGTTCGTCGTGGTGGCGCCCGGGTCGACCGGGCTCGCCATGGCGCAACGCGCGGCGGGCGCGATCGCCAGGATCGGGGCGGACGGGACGTCTCCGGCCGTGAGCGTCGGCGTCGCCGTGTATCCCGCCGATGGCTCGGCGCCCGGCGAGATGCTCGGGTCGGCCGAGCGCGCGCTCGCGGACGCGCGTCAGCGCGGGGGTGCGATCGTCGCCGCGACCTGAAGCCGGGCGGCGCCCTGCCTCAGCCCGCTTCGTGCGTGAGCTGGAGCAGCTCCGCGATCGCGCCGAAGACGTCGCGGGCGATGGCGTCCGCCGGGCGATCGGCGTCCACCACCAGCCATCGCGTCGGCTCGATCCTCGCCAGCTCGAGGAATCCCTCCCGGACCCGCTCGTGGAACGCCGCGTCGAACGTGTCGGCCGTCTCGAATCGCGTCAGTCCCTCTGGCTCGCCGGCGGAGCGCCGCGCGAGGCCGGCATCCACGGGCACGTCGAGCAGGATCGTCCGGTTCGGCCGGACGCCACGCGTCGCGAACGCGCCGAGCTCGCGAAGGCGGTCGAGCGGGACGCCCGACCCGTACCCCTGGTACGCGACCGTCGAGTCCGCGTACCGGTCGCAGATCACGACGGCCCCGCGCCGGAGCGCCGGCCAGATCACGTCGTCGACGTGCTGGGCCCGCGCCGCCGCGAACAGGAGGGCGTCGGCTCGAGCGGCATGGCGGACGCCGTCGCGGTCGAGGAGGACGCGCCGGACACGCTCGCCGAGCGGCGTGCCGCCGGGTTCGCGGGTGAGCACGACATCGATCCCGAGCGACTCGAGCCGCTGGGCGAGCAGCCCGGCCTGCGTCGACTTGCCCGATCCGTCGGGGCCCTCGAACGTGATGAACGTCCCGGACCAGATCATGGCCGAAGTCTACGGGGACGCGCGGCGCGAGGACCGATCCTGCCGCCTGACGGCGGCGCCTGGCGCGGGCGCCTATCGCCAGGCTCGCGCCTTGTCCGGGTACAGCCGCACGCGCCGGTACGGCTCCCGTCCGCGAGACTGCGAGATGACGTTCGCCTGCTCGGCCATCTGGTGCTGCAGGCGCCGGATGTACGCGTTCTGCGGCGTCAGCTCGACGGGGCGCGACTCGTGCCTCACGAGCCCGATCGCCTCCTCGGTCTCGCGCAGCGCCGCCTCCCGGGGGTCGACCTCGATCGAGTACAGCGACGTCAGGCACGCCTCCATCTGGATGACGGTGTTCGACTTCAGCACGAAGATCGGAAGCGCGCGCTCCTCGGCGTCGCGGAGCGCCGGGAGCTTCTGCCGGTAGTAGTTGCGCAGGGTGATGACGACGTCCGCCTCCTCGGCGTCCTGCACGACGATGACCGGCAGCTGCAGCTCGCGGATGGCCTGCTCGAGCTTCTTGCGGCTGATCCCGAAGCCGAGAACACGGATCGTCGGCAACGCGGTTGCGTAGCCGTCAGGCGCCCGCCGTCCGAGCCGGTCGAACACGGTTCCGGTCCGCTCCTCGCCGACCTCGTCCTCCTCGTCCTCGTCGTCTTCGTCGTCCTCGACCTCGTCGCCGGGCAGCGTCGCACCGACTGCGGTCCGGACCGCCGGCACCACGGCGCGCTCCGTTCGCTCCGGGCCACGCGTGTCGGGACCCCGTGTCTCGGGACCCTCCTCGTCGTCGGGAGCCTCCTGGTCGTCCGGGGCCGCGGAGTCCACGACCGCCGTGCCGGGCATGTCGCGTCCCCGATCGCCCGCCGCCGCGGACGCGTCCTCGAGCTGCGCGCCCTCGCCCCCGTCCGCGGCGGCCTCCATGGCGCGTGCGGCGGACTCCCGCCACGAGCGCTGTCGTTCGAGCTCACGCGCGTCGCGGGCCCGCTGGTCGAGCGCCGCGGCCTGTGATCCCCGTTCGAGCGGCCCGCGGTCCGCGATGTCGCCCGACCGGAACGCGAGCTCGGGGCCCTGCATCCCGGCGAAGTACGCGTCGCGATCGGTCCCCCAACTCTCCCCGCCCGGTCCGGCCCCGGCGGCCGAACTCGGGGCCGGACCACCCGCGTCTGCGCCGCGCGTCCGCGAGCGGCCGGACCGGGCCGCCTCGCGTCCCCGCGTCGCACGCCATCCGCCCGACGTCCCGGACCGGTATCCCGGCCGGTACCCGGGCTCGACCTGCAGGCCGCCCGTCCGGTAGTCGGAGTCGCCGCGCCATCCGGGCTCCGGGCGCCACCCTCCCTGGCCGGTCCCGACGAGGCCCGCAAAGCGGTCGGCGACACCCTGCGCCGGACGCGGCCGCGGGCGCGACTGTGACCGGTGCACGCCGCCCTCGTCGCGCCAGCGCAGCTCGGGCGCCACGGGATCGCCGCGCAGGAGTGCGTCGACCGTCTCGGCGACGTCGGCATGGACCGTCACCCGCTCGCGGTCCTGGATCTCGACGACCACGTCGAACGTCGGCGGCGCCTTCCGCTCGAGCACGCTCTTCTGCGTCCGCCGGCGGCGCGCCTCCTCGTCGCCGAGCGTGACGCTCTGGATCCCGCCGATGAGGTCGGAGAGCGTCGGGTTCAGCATGAGGTTGTCGAGGTTGTTCCCGTGCGCCGTGCCGATGAGCTGCACGCCCCGCTCGGCGATCGTCCGCGCGGCCATCGCCTCGAGCTCGGTGCCGATCTCGTCGATCACGATGACCTGCGGCATGTGGTTCTCGACGGCCTCGATCATCACGGCGTGCTGCATCGCGGGCGTGGGCACCTGCATCCGCCGGGCTCGTCCGATGCCCGGGTGCGGGATGTCGCCGTCGCCCGCGATCTCGTTCGACGTGTCGACGACGACGACGCGCTTGTCCAGGTCGTCCGCCAGCACGCGCGCCGCCTCGCGCAGCATGGTCGTCTTGCCGATGCCGGGGCGGCCCATGATCAGCACCGACCGGCCGGACTCGACGAGGTCCTCGATGATCTCGATCGTGCCGAAGACGGCGCGGCCGACGCGCAGGGTCAGCCCGACGATCTTGCCGCTGCGGTTGCGGATCGCGCTGATGCGGTGCAGCGTCCGCTCGACGCCGGCACGGTTGTCGTCGCCGAACGAGCCGATGTGGTCCACGACCCACTGGATGTCGCGGTCGCTGACCTCGCGCTCGAGCAGCACCTCCTCGCCGCCCGACCCGAAGCGCGCCTCGGGATGGCGCCCCAGGTCGAGCACGACCTCGATGAGCTCGCGCTCCGGCGGCAGCTTCCGCAGCCGGTCGGCGATCTCGGGGGGCAGTGCCGCCAGGAGCGCGTCGATGTCGTCGGTCAGTTCGTGTCGGTGGTTGAGCGTCACGGTTCTCCTTGCTCGCGCCTCAGCGGGGGACCGGCACGAGGGCCGGATCCGCGACGCGGACGAGGGCTTCCTTCATGAGCAGCGTCACGGTCGCGACGTTCGTGAAGCCGCATTCCTCGAAGCACCGGTCGAGGGGCGCCTCGTACGTCCGGACGGGGGCGATCACCCCCTGGTCGTGGCGCCCGCCACGCCCCCGGCTGCCGCCGGTCCGCTCGCCGATCAGCGACAGGCCATACCGGACGAGGAGGGTCGCGTCGAAGTCCGGACGCGCCATCACGCGAAGGTAGTGCGGCTGCTCCTCTCGCGCGACTCCGACCTGCAGGAGGCCGACGACCTCGTCCCCGTGGGCGCCGGCGCGCTCCTGCACGTATGACTCGACCTCGGCGAAGCGCAGGATCGGCGCGAGACTGCTCCGTGGCGTCGCCGCCTGCTGGCCCGAGCGCTCCCAGTCGGCGAGCCGGTACGCCTCGAGCCGCGCGACCGGGGCCGGGGTGACCTGCGAGTAGAGCCGGCTGAGCGCGAGCGCGTCGATCGGCAGGACCGGCCGGATCCCTTCCCGCGCCGCCTCTTCGGGCGTCACCTTCGGCAGCGGAACCTCCGGCGCCTGGTACAGCACGTGCTCCTGGCCGTACGGGATGAACCCGGCCTGCATGAACAGCTCGACGTTCCCGCCCGCGTCGGCACAGGCGACGTGGAACCGGACGGCACCGCGACGGGCGACGTCGCGGAGGAGGTGCTGCACAAGCCGCAGGCGGATGTCGCCCGCCTCCTGGATCCCGACCGCGTCGAGCTCAACGATCGTCCACTCGTCGCGCTGTGGGTCCCGCTCGACGCGCGCAAGCCCGGCCAGCCGGCCGTCCTCCTCGTACACGAAGAGCTGGTCACTCGGCCGGAACGCGCCAAGCGGCATCCGGAACAGGCGGAAGACGCTGACCTGGCTCCGGCTGACCGGCAGGCCGAGCGAGCGCATGCCGGACTCCCGGTCGTCGGCCTGGTGCGACAGGCGCGACAGCTCGCCGAGCGCAGCGAGGTCGGTGAGCCGCGCGCCCCGGACCCGGCCCGGACGTGCGCTCACGACGACGCCGCCTGCCGGTTCCGGCCCGGCGAGCCCGACGCCATGTCGCGGGCAGCCGATCCGCGCCTCCGCGGCGCCGACCCTTCGCCCGGCTCGTCGTGGTCGGCGGCCATCGTCGCGAGGAGGCTGTGGAAGCGCGTCTCCCCGGCGAGCTCTGGATGGAACGCCGTGGCCAGCACGTTCCGCTGCCGCACGGCCACGATCCGGCCGTCGTCGAGGCGAGCGAGGACGTCCACGTCGGGTCCGGCGCGCTCGACGATCGGCGCGCGGATGAACACGGCGTGCATCGGGCGGTTGCCGAGGAGCGGCACGACGAGATCCGTCTCGAAGCTGTCGAGCTGGCGGCCGAACGCGTTCCGTTTGATCTCCACGTCGAGGACGGGGAAGACGGACTCGTCGCCGTCGACGATCCGGCGCGACAGCAGGATCATGCCGGCGCACGTCCCGAGGACGGGCGCCCCGGATTCGATCAGTCGCTCGATGGGCTCGCGCAACCCCCAGCGGTCGACGAGCTTGCGCATCGTCGTGCTCTCGCCGCCGGGCAGGATCAGGCCCGAGATCCCGTCGAGATCCTCCGGAAGGCGGATGGGCACGCCTTCGACCCCGATGTCGCGCAGGATCTGGATGTGCTCGGCAAAGGCGCCCTGCATCGCGAGGACGCCGATCTTCATGGCCGTCATCGCCGGCCCCCTCCGGCTACCAGCCGCGGACCGCCAGCCTGTCGGCCTCCGCGATGGTCGCCAGCTCCAGTCCGCGCATCGGGGCGCCCAGGCCCTTGGACACGTCGGCGAGGATCCGCGGGTCGTCGTAGTGCGTCGTCGCCTGGACGATCGCGCGCGCCATCCGCGCAGGATCGTCGGACTTGAAGATGCCCGAACCGACGAAGACGCCCTCGGCGCCGAGCTGCATGGCGAGCGCGGCGTCGGCAGGGGTCGAGATGCCGCCGGCGACGAAGTTCACGACGGGGAGCCTGCCCGTGTGCGCCACCTCCGCGACCAGCTCGTACGGGGCCTGAAGGTCCTTGGCGGCGGTGAAGAGCTCGTCGTCGCGCTTCGCGGCGAGAGCCCGGATGCCCGAGTGGACGGCGCGGATGTGGCGAACGGCCTCGACGATGTTGCCGGTGCCGGCTTCGCCCTTCGTCCGGATCATCGCGGCCCCCTCGGCGATCCGGCGGAGCGCCTCGCCGAGGTCGCGGCAGCCGCACACGAACGGCACCTTGAACTGGTGCTTGTCGATGTGGAACGACTCGTCGGCCGGGGTCAGCACCTCCGACTCGTCGATGTAGTCGACCCCGAGCGCCTCTAGGATCTGGGCCTCGACGAAGTGGCCGATCCGTGCCTTCGCCATCACCGGGATCGTGACCGCGTGCATGATCTCTTCGATGAGAGCGGGGTCGCTCATGCGCGCGACGCCGCCGGCGGCGCGGATGTCGGCTGGGACCCGCTCGAGCGCCATGACGGCGCACGCGCCGGCGTCCTCGGCGATGCGGGCATGCTCGGCCGTGACGACGTCCATGATGACGCCGCCCTTGAGCATCTGGGCGAGCCCCTTCTTGGTGGCCCAGGTGGAGGTTTCGGTGCTCATTGCTCTGGTGATGACCTCGGAGATGTCCGTGGCACCCGCCGGCCCATCGCCGTGCGTCGTCTGTGCGGCCGTCGTCCCTGGACGGCTCACCGCGCAGGCGGAACGAACGGGGCGCCACTCGGACCGATTATCTCATCAATCGTCACGGGCAACTCACGACGGAATCCGGCGCACGCTGCGGTCGTGTCGCACCGGACGGCCCCGCCGGGCGTCGCTCGACTGCATGCGCGACACTCGCGGCGTGAGAGAACGGCAGCTCTGCGACGAACGCCGAGCGACATGCGGCCCGATGCACCGGCGGTGACCGGCGACGATCCCACCCACGCCGTCCGAACGCCCGACCAGACGCTACCGGACGACCTCCTGGCGGACCGGACGCTCGGCGACGTCGCCGCGGACATCGTGGTCTGCCGCGCGTGTCCGAGGCTGGTCGCGTGGCGCGAGCAGGTCGCGCGCGAGAAGGTCGCGCGGTACCGCGACCGGACGTACTGGGCGCGGCCGGTGCCGGGCTATGGCGATCCACTCGCCCGGATCGCGATCGTGGGCCTCGCGCCGGCGGCGCACGGCGGCAACAGGACGGGTCGCGTCTTCACGGGCGACCGGTCCGGCGACGTGCTGTTCGCGGCGATGTACCGGGCCGGGCTCGCGAACCAGCCGACGTCCAGGTCCTCCGACGACGGCCTGGCGGTGCGGGACGCGTACGTCGCGGCCGCGGTCCGCTGCGCGCCGCCCCTCAACCGGCCACTGCCGTCCGAACGCGACCGCTGCCTCCCGTACCTCGTCCGCGAGCTGCGGCTGCTGCCGGAGCTCCGCGTGATCGTCGCGCTCGGCGCGTTCGGCTGGGACGGGGTGCTCCGGACGATGGACATCCTCGGCCATCGCGTCCGGCCCAGGCCACGGTTCGGCCACGGCGCCGTGGCGGGCGTGGGGCCGTACACGCTCGTCGGGTGCTTCCACCCGAGCCAGCAGAACACCTTCACCGGCCGCCTGACGCCGCCGATGCTCGACGCGGTCCTGGCCACCGCCCGGGAGTTCGCGGGGCTGGGACCGCCGCGGAGCGCGGGCAGCGAGGAATCCGTCGCCTCCTGACCGCGCCCGTCCGACCGCGTCGATCTCCTGACTGCGCCCGATCGCCCTATCGCGCGAGCGGTCGGAGCGCGCGCGCCACGATCCGGGCCGCGCGTGGGGCGCCGCCAGGTGGCAGCGCCGCAACGATGGCGAGCAGCGGACGCGCATCCTGGTCGGGGACGGCCGCGAGAAGTGCGACCAGGCGCAGGGCCTGCTCGTCCGGGATCTCCCCCAGCAGGCGCATCCCGCGCTCGACCGTGTCCGGAGGGACGCGCGCGACCAGCGCCGCCGCCCGGTCGAAGAGGCGCACGAACTCGAGGAAGTCCGCGAGCCAGTCGCGCAGTCCGGCGAGCTCCCCGTCGCCGGACGCCTGCAGCGCCGCCGTGTCAGCCGCGGCCGAGGCGGAGGCGATCGCCGCGGCGGTCGGGTCCCCTTCGCGCAGCCGCCGCTGCTCGACCACCCTCCCGAACCATCGCCAGTGATCGCCGACCGCCACCCACGCCGTTCCGGCGGGTCCCCGCCTGCCCACCCGGCGGGGCTCCGGCACGCGTTCGAC
>JAJYGO010000356.1 GCA_021785115.1 Chloroflexota bacterium
CCGGTTCGCCGGGGAGCCTCCGGTCGCGGCGTTCGCCTCGCTTCCCGGCGTCAGCGACGTCGTCCAGGACGACCACGCGCTGCGGATGCGGGTCGCCGGGCCGGTGACGCCCGTGGTCCGCGCCGCGGCGCAGTACGACCTGGTCGACTTCGTCAGCCGCGAGCCGAGCCTCGAGGAGACCTTCCTCGCGCAGTACGGCCGCGAGGCCGTCGAGGTGACCAACCATGGCCGTTGAGAGCCGGCGCGTGCCGGCCCCGCCGGCCGCGTATCCCACCTCGCACGTTCCCCTGGTCCGGCGCCTGTACGGCCTCGGCAGCGTCTTCGGCAAGACCGTCCGCGACTCGCGGTTCGCGGCGCTCGCCACGGGCGGGCTGCTGGTCGTGCTGGTGTTCGCCGGCGGGATGGCCATGTCCACCACGTACGGGACGCTGGAGACGCGCCGCGAGCTCGCCGCGCTGACGAGCACGCTGCCGCCCGTCCTGCGCGGCTTCTACGGCAATCCCGTCGCCGTCGACACGCTCGGCGGCTTCATCTCCTGGCACTACGGGGCGTACCTTGCGCTGCTCGGCGGGCTGTGGTCCATCCTCGCCCTCTCCTCGACGCTCGCCGGCGAGGCCCGCCGGGGCAGCCTGGACTTCATGCTCGCCGCGCCGGGGTCGCGCCGCGCCGTGGCCCTGGAGAAGCTCGCCGGCCACGTGGTCGCGCTGGCGGCGGCGATGGTGGCCGTCGCGGTCGCGACCTGGCTGACAGGTACCGTCGGTGCCACCTTCCCGCAGGACCGGATCGGCCCGGCCGCGGCGGTCGCGTTTGCGCTGGCGATCGGGCTCAAGGCCCTCGTCGCCGGGGCCGTGGCGTTCGCGCTGGCCCCCTTCGTCGGCCGCGGCGCGGCGGCGGGCATCGCCGGGGCGGTCATGCTCGGCGGGTACCTGGTGACGAGCTACCGGCACGTCGTGCCGGCCTTCGACGGCCTGGCCAACCTGAGCTGGTTCGGCTGGACGTACGACCACCTGCCGCTGGCGGGTCGGTACGAGTGGGCCGGCGTCGGCCTGCTGGCGCTCGCGGTGGCGGCGCTGCTGGTCGTCGGGATCGAGGCGTTCACGCGACGCGACGTCGCGGTCACCGACGGCCTGCGGATGGCGGGCCTGCCGCGGGCCACTCTCGGCCTCGGGGGTCCCGCCCGGCGCGCGTTCGGCGACCTGCTCCCGGGCACCCTCGCGTGGGGCATCGGGCTTGCCGTCTACGGGGTCATCATGGCGGCCTCCGCCCGGATCTTCTCGGACGAGCTCGCCAGGTCGTCGGCGCTCGCGGCGGCCGTGCGCAGCCTCGTGCCCGGGGTGGACGTGACGACCACCGCCGGCTTCCTGCAGTACGCGTTCATCGACCTCGGGCTCATCCTCGTCGGGCTGGCCGCGGCCACGCTCGTGGGGACCCGGTCGTCCGACGAGACGGCCGGCCGCCTCGAGCTGCTCCTGGCGACACCCATGTCCCGGGTGCGGTGGGCGCTTGCCAGTGGAACGGCGCTGTACACGGCGATCGCGGTCGTGGTGGCGTGCCTCGCGGTCGCGCTCGCGGGCGGCGTGGCGTCGGCCGGAGACGATCCGGTCCGGGCGGCCGCGGGGACGGTCGTGCTCGTCCTCTACGGCGCGGCCCTGGCCGGCGTCGGGATCGCCGTCGGCGGCTGCTTGGGCCCGGCGTTCGCGGCGCCCACGGTGGCGGCGCTGGCGATCGCGACGTTCCTCGTGGACCTGCTGGCTCCCCTGCTCGACCTGCCGTCCTGGGTGGCCGATCTCTCGCTCTCGGCGCACCTGGGCCAGCCCATGATCGGCACGTGGGACGTGCCGGGGATGCTCGCGTGCGCGTGCATCGCGGTCGGGGGCCTGGTCGTGGGCGCCTGGGGCCTGTGGCGGAGGGACGTGCGTGGCTGACGAGAACGTGGCAGGCACGGCCCTCCCGGCACAACCGCCGGCCGGGAGGCTGCCGGAGGCGCGTCGCTGGCTCCTCCTGGTCTATCGGATCAACGCCGAGTCATCCGGCCAGCGGACGTACGCGTGGCGGCGGCTGCGGCAGCTCGGGGCCATCTACCTCCAGCAGGCCGTGGCGGTCCTGCCCGATCGGCCGGACCTCCGGGACGGCCTGGACCAGCTGGGGACGCGGATCCGGCAGGCCGGGGGTGAGGCATCGCTGCTCGAGACCACCTCGCCCTCGCGGGCCTGGGAGGAGGACCTGGTCGCCCGGTTCGACAGCGCCCGCGACGCCGAGTACGACGAGCTGATCGAGAGCGTGGAGCGCTACGCGGAGGAGATCCGGCGCGAGTCGGCCAACCAGCGCTTCCGCTTCGCCGAGCTGGAGGAGAGCGAGGCGGACTGGCAGAAGCTGCGGCGGTGGTTCGCCCGCACGACCGCGCGCGACTTCTTCGGGGCGGCGAAGCGCGGGGCCGCCGAGGAGGCGCTCTCCCGGGGGCGTCTGCTCCTCGACGACTTCACCCGGGAGGTCTACCGCGCCGAGGGGCTGGGTCCGGGCGGCGGGGCGCGATGAGGCCGCGGGCCGGCGATGAGGTGCGCCGACCGCCCGGGTCGTGCGGCGTGGCGCCGGGCGCCGCGCCCTCGCAGGGCCCTGGTCAGCGCGCCGGCAGCAGCCAGGCGACGAAGCCCGGGAACGAGATCAGCGCCGCGGCCAGGCCGACGATGACCAGGACCGCGAACGTTCCCGCCAGCATCGTCACCGCCCACGAGGGCCGGACCGGGACGATGGGCGGCACCGGGCCGGTCCAGTCGACGACGCCGGCCGGCGTCCAGCAGGCGACGATGGGGAGCCTCGGCGTGGCCCCTCCCGCCAGGAGCCGCGGCAGATCCGCTGCGGTCACGGACCCCACCGAACCCCCGGCCGCGCGGGCCGCGGTGTCGATCACGGTGGCGAGACGGGCCGGACGGCTGGCGGCGATCGCGTCCCAGTCGAGCACGGGACGGACCTGGCGGTACCCGATCACCCGCAGCGGCAGGCGCCGACGATCTGCGCGCCGGGGACGCTCGATCGGCCCGGGTACCAGGCGCGGCCAGCGGAGGAGGTCGACGCGGCCGTTGCGTCGCACGAGGCACACGAACCAGCCGTACCTGGGCACGCGCAGGAAGAGCAGTGCCACCGCGGCGATCTCGCGCAGCGGAATGCGGGTGACGCCCAGGAGCCGCGGGACGCGCAGCTCGGTCGTGGTGATGACCACGGGCCGTTGGCCCCACAGGATGAGCCCGGCGGCCAGGGTGGGGAGCACCAGGAAGTAGGCGGCGCCGTACAGTGCCGACGCCCGGTGCCCCACGACGTACGCGCCGGCCATGAGCACGCCCGCGGCCACCAGCGGCAGCATCGCGATCGCCTCGAGGAGCTGTGCCCGGTCGCGCGGCCAGAAGCGCCCCGCGCCAACGCGACCGTCGATGCCGATCGACGCGACCGGGTCAGCCGCGACCGGGTCGGGCGGGGACGCAGGACCGCCGGGCTGGGACGCCATCGGGCCAATAGTGCGCCAGGACCCTGTCGCCGCGCCAGCGCGCCACGCCTGCAAACAAGGTGCCCCCAGATACGCGCCCGGTCACGCCGCCCGCCGCCGATGGCCCAGGTGCCAGCCGCCGCACCACTCGCAGTGGTACGGATGAAGGGCCCCGTCGCGGTGCATGCCGTGGTTCGCGTACGACCGCGCCTCTCGCCTCGACTCGTACCGCGCCTTCGACCCGCACCCCCGCTCGACCAGCGGCAGGTCCCGGTTGATGAACAGTCGGTAGTCGACCAGCATGCCGCGAGTGTCGGACGGGGGCGTGCCAGGTTGGGTGACACGGAACGCTCAAACCTGGGGAGAGCCAGCCTCGCGGCTCTAGCCTGCCCTGAGGAACTCGGCGTATCGACGTTCGAGCCGTTCGGGATCCGGTCGATCGGTCGGCCGACGTGGCAGGAGAAGTCGCTGGCTGTGGATCTGCTGCAGGCCCACGATCAGCATCGGCCCGTCATGCTCGGCCAGGATCGACGGCCTGACCTCGATCACGTAGTCAGGGCGGATCGCAAAGAAGAAGCGGTCGAACGCGGCGTGGTGCAGCTTGCACAAGGCGACGCCGTTGGTGACGACGGGGTCCCCCTCGGGATCGGTGTCGGGGATGATGTGCGCCGCGTCGAGCAGTTCCTGGTGCCGCAGGTTGCAGAGGGCGCACCGTTCCTGGTAGGCGCGGATGACACGCTGTCGGAAAGCGACCTGGTGGAGTCGCTGGCGGACGCTGCGAGTGAGATACGCACGTCGGGCCTCGCCCTCGTCCTCTGAGATCTGCAAGCTGGCGAGGCCGGTAGGAAAGGCGGCAGATGGATCATCAATCTGAACGGCGAACGAGAGCCGCCGAGGATCATCACCGATCACAAAGGCTGGATGGGAGGGCATGTACCACCCAGCTTCTAGCGCATGGAAATAGACGAGCGGCACGCGCTCGCGCCAGGCGCGTCGCAGCCCGACGTTGTCGCGGTGCTGGGGGTCCGTGCCGCGGTAGGCGTAGTTGAGGACACCATCGGCGAACGTGTCGCCGTACGGGCTTCGGAACGAAGTCGTGATCGAGAGCGGCAACTCGCACACTGCCGGCTTCCAGATCCCGGACGGCCCGACCAGCGGCACACGTCGACCGTCCAGCTCGAAGTGGACCAGCGAATCGCGTGACAGCGCCTCCCCGACCGACTCACGCTGCTCCGCGAGCCAATCGAACACCGCGCGACGAATCTGCCAGTCGGCGACGCCGATCATTCGACCACCGCCTCCCTCTCCCCCACTTCCACCAGCCGTGCCAGCGCGTTGGCGAGGCGCATCTGGCGCGGGGTGCGGCACTGGACGCGGATCAGCTCGGGGCTGGCGACGACGAGGGTCAGGCAGCGCGCGCGGGACGAGGCGACGTTCAGGCGGTTCAGGCTGTAGAGGAACTCCATGCCGCGCGGTGCCTCGTCGGGCGAGCTGGTGGCCATGGAGTAGATCGAGATCGGCGCCTCCTGGCCCTGGAACTTGTCGACGGTCCCGACGCGCACGCCGGGTAGGCGCGCGGCGATCTCGCGGACCTGCGCGTTGTACGGGGTGATCACCAGCGCATCGTCGATGGAGAGGCGGTGCATGTCGCCGTGAGTGTCGGTGAAGGTGCCGCCAAGTTCGCGTAGAGCCGCGAGTAAGCCGGAGATAAGTGCCGCCTCCTCGCCCGATGCGTTCCGGTCGCCGGCGTGGTCGACGGGCACCCAGCGGATCCCGGTCCCGTCGAGGATCCCGGGTCCCGCGAGGTCCTGCCGCCCGGTCCCCTCCCCCGGCCGGAGCTTGCCCTCGTAGAAGACCTCCGACGTGTAGCCGCAGATGTCGGGATGGAGCCGCCAGGTCGACTCGAGCAGCAGGCCCAGCTCCTCGGGCATGGTGGTCGCGTCGCCCAGCAGGTGTCCGAGCGCGGACCGCTCGGCGCCCGGCGGGTGGCTCCCCTTGAGCGGCTGGTCCAGCTGCTGCGGATCACCCAGCAGGAGCAGGCTCCCCGCCGCGGGCGAGACGGCGACCAGGTTGGCCAGCGATACCTGGCCGGCCTCGTCCACCACCAGCAGGTCGAGCGAGCCGGTCATGTCGGGCCGCGACCAGGCCCACGCGGTAGCCCCGGCCACGTCGATCTCGCCGTTCGCCAGCGCGTCGCGCAGGGCGCCGTTGTCGGCCAGCGGCCGGGCGGCGGCGCAGGTGGGCGCTTCGTCGGCGGCCGGCTTCTGGCCGATCCTGACGGCGACCCGGCGCTCCCCGGCCTGCTCGGCCACCTTGTCCAGCAGGTTGCCGATCACCTTGTGGCTGTTGGCGGTGACGCCGACGCGGCGGCCGCGCGCGACGAGGTCGACGATCACCCCGGCCCCGGCGGTGGTCTTGCCGGAGCCGGGCGGACCCTGGACGGCCAGGTACGAGTGGTCGAGCAGCGGGGCCAGCCGCCGGAGGGCGTCGGCGCCGTGCTCGCCGGGCAGGCGGAGCGGCGGCGGGGCAGGCGCCCTGCCGGGGAGTGGCTCGCGGCCGGCGGACGCCGATGCTCCGCCCGGGTCTGCCTCGCGGCCTGCCTCCTCGTCCCCCCGGAACCGCGGCGGGCGTCGCAGCAGGAGGTCCCGCACGGCCCGGTGCTCGCCGTCGCCGTCGATCCCGTGCGTCGCAACCCACTCGCCCACCCGCAGCAGGCTCTCGCGCTGCTCGGGCGTGCCGACGATCTCGCGCGGGACCAGCGAGCGCGGATCCGGCGTGCCCGCACGCTTCGGCCCGCGCTTCAGGTCGATCCACCCCTCGACGTTGTTCACCTCGACCACGTCGCCGGGCCGCTCCTTCGTCTGTGGGTCGAAGACGTCGGTGCCCGGCGCAATGTCGTGCTCCTGCTCCGGGAAGCGGTACCGCTGGATCATCGAGCGCTTCTCCGGGCGCGGCTCGCCCTCCGGCACCAGGCCGCCCAGCGCGTCGGACTCCTCCAGCAACTGCTCGTCGGACATCCGCATCAGCGCGAAATAGCGCCACCAGGCCGACTTGTCCTCGCGCCGGTGCCACTCCAGCAGCTGCGCCAGCAGCCAGCGCGCCCGATCCTGCGGCGCCAGGGCGTCCGGGTCGGCGAGCTGCCCCGAGGCGAGCCCGGCGGTCAGCCGATCCTCCAGCGCCCGGACGCGTTCGAGGTACTCGGTCAGCCGTTCACCCGGCCCGTCGGCGCCAGGCTGCGGCCGCGGCAGTCCGTCGGCGGGCACGCCCATCGATCGCGCCAGCTCGGGGCGTCGCGCCTCCAGCCAGTCGCGCAGCCGCCAGTTGGACACGCAGTCGTCGCGGTTGTAGCCGGCGATGCGGGCCAGGATCTCCGGCCCCTGCGCGGCCTCGTCCTCGCCCAGCTCGAGCCACGTCTCGAAGGCGACGATGCTGGACCCGGCGTCGCGCAGGTCCACCTCGCGGGTGAGGCCGTAGAGCGGCTCGAGCTTCTTGATGGAGTAGCTCTCGACCGATGCGCGGAGCCCCTGGCGGACGACGCGGAAGAGGTCGACGAAGACGCCGGCGCGCAGCAGGGCATCCACCTCGTCCTCGCGGGTGTGGTAGCGCTCGCTGAGGCGGCCCATGGCCACGGGCTCGTACGCCGCGTAGTGGTAGACGTGCATTCCCGAGTCGCGCGACCGGCGGTCGACGATCAGGTCGACCAGGCGCTCGAACGCCCGTTTCTCGGCGGCGGGCGTGGCCTGGCCGGTCTCGTCGAGCGACCAGATCGCGTGGAAGGTCGGCTCGATCGCCGGCGGCAGGTCGCCGGGGCGCCCCGGCAGGTGGGTTGCCGGCAGTCCGGGCCGGTCGGTCGCCGGCAGGCCCGCGTCGGTCGCCGGCACGCCCAACTCGCGCGGATCCGGCGCCCCCGCCGGCAGCCCGGGCTCGATCACCCCGAACAGGTAGTCGACCCCGTCGTCGAAGGCGAACGGGTCGCCCTCGATGTCGAAGAAGAGGTCGCCCGGCGACGGCTCCGGGAGCCCGAGCAGCCCGCGATCGGGCTCGACCTGGCCTTCGCGGAGGCGGCCCGGGGGCAGCAGCTCGTACAGGACCCGTCCGGCGTCCTCGCCCTCGACCTGGATGCGCGCCTGCTCGCGGACGGTGCGCAGGCCTTCCTCGCCGACTCCCGAGCGACGGGGCAGCGGCGGGTCCAGCGGCAGCGCGGCGGCGGCCAGGGCGCGTCGCGTCGGGATCGGCGGCTCGTGCTCGCGGAGGACGCGGCGCTGCCTGGCGCTGATCCCGGCCACGAGCGAGAGGTCGTCGTTCCGCCGGCGCCACGCGGCGCACACGGCCTGCCAGCGACAGACCTCGCAGTGCTCGACGGGATCGGGGCGCGTGGGCGGCGGATACGCGGGGGCACCGGGGGCGCCCACGTCGGCGGCACGCGCGCCACCCTCCGCAGTCCGGGCCCCGTCGCCACCTGCGCCCACGAACGACTCGAACCGCGCCCGGACCAGCCGGTAGTAGGCGAGGTAGTCGGCCGTGCGGAAGTGCTCGACCGCGTGGGCGCTTCCACCGAGCGCGACGTGCATCTGCTCCGGCCGCTTCCCCTGCAGGCGTTCCAGCAGGTCCGTGTACAGGCTCAGCTGGAGGAGCGCCGACGCCTTCGTGTGACGGGCGAGCTTGGTGTCCCAGGCCTCGTAGCTCCACGACCCGAGGGCGCTGGGCGTCTCGACGCGGCGCAGGAAGTCGGCGAATCCCAGCCAGGCGGCACCGGGGGCGACGAGGGCGGCCCTTGCGGTCCCCGGGGCGGCCGGGGCTGTCCTTGGGGCCGCGGCACCGGGGGCGCGGTTCGGGAAGGAATCCGCGCGACCCCCATCGGTCGTCGGACCCGCGAAGAACGTGGCCTGGTAGATCACGTCCGCGCCCGAGCGCATCGCCGCCAGCGTCTCGGCCGCGCGACGACGGATTTCGGCTGACCGATCCGGGACCGGGCGGTCCGTGGTCGACGGCTCCGCCGCGAGGCCCGTCCCCTGGCGCGGTTCCGGCCGATCGGATGACTCGGGCCCATCGGCCGACGCGGGCTGATCGGCCGATGCGGGCTGATCGGCCCACGCGGGCTGATCGGCCGACGCGGGCTGATCGGCCGGCCAGGATTGCTCCGGCACGATCTCGACGATCCGGAGCCCGTCGGCCCGCAGGCTCTCGAGGAACCGGCGCTCGTGCTCGAGTCCGCGTTTCGCGATTCGGTCGAGCTCGGGGTCAGTCCGGATCGGCCGCTCCACCAGGCCGGCCAGCGCCGCCCGCTCGAGGTTCGTCAGGTGCTCGCAGGCGAGGTACCCGACCAGGTCGGTGGCGGAGTAGACGGCGACGCCGTCGATCAGCTGCACCTGCCGCCCTACCGAGGCACGGGACCACTGATGCGGAACGCGTCGTGCGCGTTCACCGCATCGTCGAGCGGGCCGGGGTCATCTTCCGGCGTCGTGTGCCGGTCAGAAGCGTCGGGAGGGTCGTCGGTCGATCGCGGCCCTGCGTCCGCCGAGTCGTCGGCGCCCGGGAGGGCGGAGGCATCATCCCGCGCGACCGGCCAGTCCGCCGAGTCGGCCGACTCCGATGTCCAGTGCTCCCCGGCCCGGCATTCGTCGCAGATCGATTCCGGCCACTCGGCGACGCGTTCGCAGCCGCACGCGCACTCGCACGGGATCGCATCGTCCAGGACACCGCTGCCCGCCACGGGCACCACGGCCTCGAGCGGGTCGATGTCGAACGGATCGTCGAGCATCCGCGCGGTTCCCCTCCCGCGACTCCCCTGCGGCTCGAACAGACCGCGGGGCTCATGGCGGACCCGCCGACGTGCCTCCCACGCTTGCGGGTCTGCCGGGTTCCAACTGTAGCGCGCCCCGTGACAGCTAGGTTGGCACGACTTGACGTACCGGTGCCGCGCGGCACCGGTAGAGCGCGATGGAGCGGCGGCGCGGGCGTGGTGGAGCGCCGGTGCAGCCGCGGTGGAGTGCCCGGGCAGCCGCGGTGGAGCGCCCGGGCAGCCTCGGTGGAGCGCCGGTGCAGCCACGGTGGAGCGCCCGGGCAGCCTCGGTGGAGCGCCCGGGCAGCCACGGCTGGCATGCTCGGCACGTGGAGCAGCGAGTCGGCGCGGCCATCCGGGCGGTCCGACGCAGGCGGGGGCTCCGCCAGTCGGACGTGGCACGGGTGGCAGAGGTCTCGCGAACCACGGTCGGTCGGATCGAGCAGGGGCACATGGACGCGTTCCGCTTCGAGACCGTGGTGCGCGTGGCAGCCGTGCTCGAGATCCGACTCGACGTCGTGCCGCGCTGGCGAGGCGGTGAGCTGGACCGGCTGCTCAATGCCGGGCACTCGGCCATGCACGAAGCCGTTGCGCGTCGCCTGACGGATACGCCGGGCTGGCAGTTCACGCCCGAGGCCTCCTTCTCCGTGTACGGCGAACGCGGGGTGATCGACGTGCTGGCATGGCACGAGGCCAGCCGCATCCTGCTCGTCATCGAACTCAAGACCGCAATCGTCGACGTCCAGGATCTCCTCGCCTCGATGGATCGGCGGCAACGGCTGGCCACGCGGATCGGGGCGGAGCGCGGGTGGGCGACCGACAAGGCCACCGTCAGCACGTGGGTGCTCGTCGCCGACACTCGCACGAACCGGGCACGACTCGCTGCACATGCGACCGTGCTGCGGACCGCGTTCCCCGACGATGGCCGCACCGTCCGCGGCTGGCTCGCCGACCCACGATCCCGGCTTGCGGCCCTGTCTTTCCTGCAGATCGTGCACCCGGGGAACCTTGGGCCGACTGGCGGCGGAACCCTGCGAGTCCGGCGACGACGAGCGCCGGGCGCAGGACCGGGTCAGGCGGCCGGACCCGATCGGGCCGCGGGGCGCGCGGGCGCCGAGCGGGATCGGGCGTACGTGGCAGCCGTGGCGGAGACGCGGCCGGGCCAGGCGACCCACGGCGGCCCACTGCCAGACCGGCTCTGATCGGACTTACGGCTCTGCCGGCGCACATCCCGCAGGATCGACAGGCGCGGGCGGTCGATACGGCTCTGCTGGCGCACATCCCGCAGGATCCGCTGACCCGGGCGGTCGATACGGCGCTGCCGGCGCACATCCCGCAGGATCCGCTGGCCCGGGCGGTCGATACGGCGCCGCGACGGCCGTCTTCGCAGCATGCAGCCTGGGGTCCGGCCTCCTCCCGGGCAGCCCGCGCCAAGCCAGTCCGGCCCGCGCCAAGCCAGTCCGGCCTTCGCCCGGGCAGCCCGCGCCAAGCCAGCCCGGCCTGCGCCGGAGTCCGGACTTCGCCTATCCGGCCCGCAGCCTGGAGTCCGGCCTTCGCCTATCCGGCCTGCGCGTCCTCGATCACGCTCACGTCGGCCACCACGGCACGCGTGTACGCGATCAGGTCGCGCGGGGCGATGTGGACGTTGACGCCCCGCACACCGCCACCGATGGAGACCTCGGCGTGATCGAGTATCGCCGCGTCGGCGACCACCGGCCAGGCGTGCGTCGCCGCGAGTGGTGTGATCGCGAACCGCGCGTATCCCGTGACGGCCTTCGCCTCCTCCGCGTCGGGCAGCGACAGGCGAGCCACGCCAAGGTGAGCGCGCAACTTGGGCCAGTCGAAGCGCCGACCGGCGGGGACCAGCACGAAGACATAGTCGTCGACGCCGCGCCGGACGACGATCGTGCGCAACAGCGCGCCGAGGGCGATCCCCTGGAGCCGGGAACTCTCCTCAGGGCCGCTCGGGATCGCGGTGCGCACGACCCGGTGCGGGACGCCGGCAGCGGCCAGGGCACCCAAGGCCGGGGTCGCGTCCCCGGCAGCGGCATCCTGGCTCGCGGGCACGTCGTGGCTCGCGGGCGCGTCGTGGCTCGCGGGCACGGCAGCGGAATCCTGGCTCGCGGGCAGGGCAGCGGCGCCGACCGTCGGCGCTTCGGCAGAGGCGTGCGAGGCAGTCGATCCGGGAACAGGGTCGGGTGTCGTGGGATGCATCGAAGCTCCTATGTCAAGCGGCCGTCGCGAGCCAGGCTCGCGAGGTCGCCCGGTGCCGCTCATCCTCGCGCATCCGGCGGTACACCTCGTCGCTGATCTTCCGCCGCAGGGCCCGGATGGC
>JAJYGO010000344.1 GCA_021785115.1 Chloroflexota bacterium
GAACGAGAGGGCCGGGTGTCGAGCTGCAGCTTGTCGAAGCTGATCCAGCGTGGGCTCGACGACTTCCAGGCCGAGGGCCGCGCACTTCAGCTCGTCGAGGCTGTCCACCTCGGCGAGCACAGGTGTTGGGATGACGACGCGCGCCACGTGTTGAGCGATGAGCGCCAGGACCGCCTCGTTCGCGTCCGCGATGTCGATGAGCACACTCGCGTCAGCGATGAGCGCGAGCCGAGGCGTCCCCTCCATCGGCTACGCCCAGGATTGGTGCAGATCGCGCATCCTTCGGAGTTCGAGACCGAGGATCTCGGCCGCGCGGCTGAGCGAGATTCTGTGTTCGTCGAGCGCCCTTCGAATGAGGCGCATCCGGCGGTCGGGATCGAAGTCGCTCGGGGCGAGTTCGAACGGCTCGCGGCCACGCAGCGGCTCGGGAGCCGCGGTTCCACGCGCGGCCGGGGAAAGGGGATCAGGCTCGTCGGTTCGGGTCAGCGATCGACCCAATCGGACCTTCGCCTGTGCCATGAAGCGTCGCCAGACATCCTTGATCCCGCGCTCGTCGAGGCGGTGGAGCACGGTCCTGTAGCTCACACGGAAGATCCGCTTGACTTTCATGACGGCGTCGAACAGGGAAAGGCCCAGCACCTCCTGCCACTCCTTGGCAAACCGAGGCTCGGGCATCAGGAGATACGCGGCGAAGACGTCCGCCTCCCGTTCGGCGTCGACGTCCTCAGCGACCTCGTCAGGGTTGAACTCGTCACGGTGGAGGAGCAGATGGCCGAGCTCGTGGGCAGCGGTGAAGATCTGTCGTTCGACGCTGATGCGATCCCAGCTGTTGACGACGATTGCCGGCCCGGAGCCATCCTGCGCAACTGACAGCCCAAAGAAACCCTCTGAGGCGATCTCAAGCCACAGGACCTTGACCCCTACCTTGTCTTCCAGAAGCCCGCTGATGTCGAAGATCGGGTCATCCCTGAGGTCCAGCGCGTCCCGAACAAGCTCGGCCGCCTTGCGCGCACGATCCTTGCCCTCAGGAGCGCGGAAATCCGCGAAGAGGTAGGGCCGCGCCTCGTCCACAAGACGTTCAAGTGACGCGTAGTCGTCGAGCTCGCGACCAACATCGTGCAGGATCCGCGGCCGATCCTTCAACCGGAGCTTCGACCGAAACCTCGCCCGCGGGGGCAGCGGAGCGGGGCGCAGGAGGTCACCCGGTGACACTCCGAGCGCCTTGGCGAGAGCGACAAGGGTCGAGGCCCTAGGCTCGCTCAGCCCAGCCTCGAGGTTCCGATACGCAGCTCGGGACAAGCCGGCTGCTTCCGCCGCTGCCTCCTGAGTGAGGCCCCGCATCCCCCGCAGCCGCTGAAGGTTCGCGCCGATGTCCGCGGTCGGCGAAATCGCCATAGGTCCGCCTCCCTGCTGAATACGCTGCTAAGCTAGTCTATTTGACAGCCTCCGTCAAGTTGGCTAGTGTGTGTGGCCCAACAGGCTTCGGCTCCGCGAACCAAAGGACGCGCAATCGCCTCGTGTCACTCAAGCTGTCACAGCCCTGGACGATGATCTCACCCATGGGCCAGATTGGGACCCACCCCGACATCCGGGGCTCGGTCGCGGGCGCGGTCGAACTTGCCTGGAAAAGCGCAATGTCGGAACCCGTGAGGCAGTTTCACGGCTCGGGGAGCGTGTGCGCGCCCCGCCCGCCAACGCCCGCCCGACCTCTTTGCGTCGGCGGCGTGGAGGGCTTGATGGCGTGACCGGCGGCGTGCCCCCGATTCTCCTGGGCGAGGACTACCAGCATCGCTTCTTCTGGATCTATGCCGCGCGTCTCTACTGGGACGACGAGCCGGCGGAGGTCGTGTACCTCGAGCACCCGATCATCAAGGCTTTCGACGACGTCGTCGCCCGCCATCGCGTGGCGCTCTACAGCTGGGACAACAGGTCGGTCGAGATCGACCACTTCCAACTCAAGTACCACGTCGACAACCGGGAGACGATCCAGGCGCTCGATCTCGCCGATCCCGCGTTCATCGGGGCTACGCGGTACTCGCTGCTCGAGCGCGCCTATGCAGCCACGGAGAGCGGTGACATCCCGGCGCGGCTGACGCTCGTGACCGCGTGGCGGATCGACCAGACCGACATCCTCCGGAAGCTCGTCACCAACTTCGACGGATCGATCGTTGTCGACCGGCTGTTCGACGGCAAGTCAAGCTCGGATGCGGCGATCGCCCGCGAGACTTGGCGCAATCGACTGGGCGGGGTCAGCGACGAGGACCTCGCGCGTGTCCTTCGCCACTTGCGAATCTGGGACGGCTACTCGATGCGCGCGCTGGCCGCCGAGCTCGCCTGGGCGCTCGATCGCGCCGGGCTCGTGCCACCTCCGGAATCGCAGTTGGATGATCGGTACGTCGCGACCGCCCGACGGTTCATCGAAGGCAAGATGACCGAGCATCGCGCGGAGACGCTTCGGCCGATCCTCGAGAACGCAGGCCTCTGGCGCGGCCGAAGGGGTCGCACGGCTTCTGACCCGCGGGATGTCGCCATCCGGAGCTTCGCACGGTCGGCCATCGACCTTCATGATCACGCCGCCACCCTGGATCTCGTGCCGGCATTCCGCGGCCGCTACAAGGCCGCCGAGGTCGACTGGGATCGTGATCTCGCCCCCCGGATTCGTGACTTCCTCGACGCGCGAATCACCGACCACGGCAAGTTCGACCTCTACTTGGACACGCACCTCTCGATCGCCTACCTCGCGGGTTACCTGCTGGGCAAGACCGACGCGGACGTCGCCCCCGTGCAGCGCGAGGCGCGCGCGGTCTGGCGGGCGTCCGGGATCGAGGTGTCGGGCGAGCTGTGGACCATCCGTGAGGAGCAGATCGGCGACGGGCCGGGGCTGGCGGTCGCGGTCGAGGTCACGAGGCCGACCGCCGAGGACGCGCGGATCTATGCGGCCAAGGAAGCGCCCGGGATCGGCCGGATGCTCGTGCTGACGATCAAGAGCGGAACGGGGCCGACCTCGGTCCTGGGTGCCGACCACGCTCGCGCGCTCGCACGCGACCTCGCGCGGATCGTCGACGAACGACGCACGCCGGACGAGCGAACGTGCCCTGTCCACCTGTTCGCGTCGGTGCCGGTGGCGCTCGCGTTCCTTATCGGGCGTGAGGGGCGCGCCTTCGGCCGCTCGATCGCTTACGAGTTCGACTTCGACACCCGTACGCCCGGCGGCTACACGCCGGCATTCCACACGCCGCTCCAGGCCTGAAAGGGGGCCACCTCGATGACTACCGCCACGACCGCGTTCGACGGCTTCCTTGCCAACATCCGGTTGCCGAAGAAGCTCTCTGACCAGTGTCAGGAGGAGCACACCAGGCTGAGAGCGCTCCTGCTCGCCGACGAGGGCCTCAAGGAGAGGATCGTCTCGACGTTCCTCCAGGGCTCGTACCGCCGGGACACGAGCACCAAACCAAACGGCGAGGACACGCACGCCGACGTCGACGTCGTCGCCGTGACCACGCTCGACCCGACTGTCTGGACGCCCGACCGGGTCGTCGCCCTGTTCACACCGTTCCTCGATCGCCACTACAAGGGCGAGTGGGAGCGCCAGGACCGGGCGATCAAGATCAGCCCCGAGGGCAAGGACATCACCCTCGACCTCGTGGTCACGGCGGCGCCGTCGAAGATCCAGCAGGAGTTCTTCGAGTCGATCGATCCGATGTTCAAGGCAGCTCGGACCGGTCAGCCCGCGCTCCGTGCGGTGGACCTCCGGGAAGCCTTCGACCGGATCGCCAAGGGCGCCCGGCTCGAGGAGTGGCAGCGCGACCCGCTCCTGATCCCGTCACGCGACCTGCGCACCTGGATCCGGACCCACCCGCTCGAGCAAGTCCGCTGGACGCAGGAGAAGAACGACGCCACCCACGGGCTCTACATCAACGTGGTTCGCGCCATCAAGTGGTGGCGCAAGCAGAACCCCGACGGCAAGTACCCGAAGGGCTACCCGCTCGAGCATCTGGTCGGCGACACGTGCCCCGACGGGGTCGAGTCCATTGCCGAAGGCGTGACGCGGGCGCTGGAGAAGATCCGCGACGCGTACCGGATCCACGCACAGATGGGAATCGTGCCTGAGCTCCCGGACCGCGGCGTGCCCGAGAACAACGTCTTCAAGAAGGTCACCGCCGACCAGTTCGCCACCTTCTGGCGCCTGGCGGCGACCGCGGCCGATTCGGCGCGCGCCGCGCTGGACGCGGAGACGAACGCCGAGAGTGTCGCGCGCTGGCGCGACCTCTTCGGCGACGAGTTCCCGAAGCCCGAGAAGCCGTTCATGCCGCCCACCGACGCCGCGAAGGTCACGTCGAGTGGCCGCTTCGGCTGAGCTGCCTGCGGAGCTCGACGAGGGCCGCCGGGCGATCGAGGATCTCAACCAGGAGGTCGTTTCTGTCGGGCCGTGGCAGCCGTCAGCGCGCCCCGGGCTGGGAGCGTGGCAGCTCGAGCTTGTCCTTCGGCCCAAGGACCTCGGGACGGCGGTCCCGATCCCGCCGGCGACCCACTGGTTCGTGTTCGCCGACGAGGCCTACCCCCGCGGCCGGATCCAGCTCTTCCCCGCCAAGGTCGGCGGGATCGAGGACACCTTCCCGCACCAGGAGGTCAACACTCCCGGCGACGCCGACGTCCCGTGGCGTACCGGGATGCTGTGCCTGGTGCACACGATCGCCGGCCACGACCTCGCCGCCGCCCGCTACGACCCAGTCACGCCCTACGAGCGGCTGGCCTGGCACGTGTGGCGGACGCTCGAATGGCTGCGGGGGGCGTCGCGGGGCGAGCTGATTAAGCGCGGCGAGCCGTTCGAGCTGCCGGTCTTCGGGCGTCGCAATGCCGATGGCCCGATCGTCGCGTTCCGCGAGGGCGCCGACTCGGTGCGGGCGTGGGGCGCCGTCCGCGAGCGGGGCGGCCTCGCCGAGTTCGCGGTCATCCTCGACGGCGCGACCAGGCGGCTGCTGGCGGTTCGCGCCTTCCAGGACGGCGCGGGCCGCCAGCTGGTCCGGGTGCCATGGGGCCGGCACATCGCGGAAGCGGCCGACACTCAGCTCGGCGCGTGGTTTCGCTTCGACGCGATGCCCCTCGAGCCCCACTGGCGGGCCCCCGCCACCTGGCAGGAGCTGAACGCGCACGCCCGCAGGGAGGGGTTCGATGCCCTCGAGATCGTGAGCGCCGCGGCCGGCCGGATCCGCGATGGCCGGACCCACCTCGTCCTCGTCGGCTTCCCGATCCCGGCCACGATGGGCGCAGAACCATGCGAGCACACCTGGGAGGCGTTCGAGCTCCCGGCACTCACGCGACAGCGCGCGAAGGCCGCCTTCAACGGCTTTCGCCCCGCCAAGGGTCAGCTCATGGCCGACCGGGTCATCGGGCCGCTGGCCCACGGCGCAACCCTCGACTGGGTCCGCTCGGAGAACTGGCACCCCGACCACCTCGCGGCGCGGGGACAACTCGGCCCGGAGCTGCGCGACTTGAAGACGGTCGTGCTCGGGGCAGGTGCACTCGGCTCGGTGCTGGCGGAGACGCTCGTCCGCGCTGGCGTCACGGACCTGACGGTGGTCGACGGCGACGTGCTCGGCGCGGGCAACCTCTCGCGGCACACCCTTTCGATGTGCGAGATCGATGCGCCGAAGGCGTCGGCGGTGGCGGCGCGGCTCAACCTGCTCGGGCCGAACGCGACGGTCCGCGGGATCGACAGTCGATTCCCGAGGCTGGACTCAGCCGACCTGGAGCACGTCGCGGCTGCCGGCCTAGTCATCGATACCACAGGCTCGGACGCCGCGATCGCAGGCCTCAGCGAAGCCGCAGGGCGTGAGGAGGCGACGCTTATGTCCCTCTCGCTCTCGTACGGGGCGCAGAGGCTCTACGCGTTCACGGCGCGGGGACCCCGGTTTCCCGTGGAGGAATTCCGTGCCGCAATCGAGCCCTGGGCCACGGCCGATCGCCGGAACCCTGATGAGTTCCCGTGGGAGGGTGTCGGATGCTGGAGTTCCGTGTTCCCGGCACGCCACGACCACATCGTTCAGTTGGCAGCAACCGCGGTCGGCCAACTCGAGGAGGCCATGCGCAATGCTGGCGGCGCGCCGCGCCTCGTAGTCTGGCAGCGGACTACGGACGGCGGCATCAGGGCGGTGTGCGACCCTGTCGCCACATGAACCGGACCTTCGTCGCCGCCGATGGGTCGGTGGCCGTCGAGATCGAGGACAGCGCGTCCGATACCATGCTCGGCGCGGTCCGTCGTGCAGGGCTGCAGGAGACGGGCGGGATCCTCATCGGCCGCTACGCCCCGTTCGGGGACCGCGTGATCGTCGCGGAGGCGACCCTGGCGCCGCCGGATTCGACGGCTTCTCCAACCGCGTTCACTCGAGGGGTCGTGGGACTGACACATCGGCTGCGGCTGGCCTGGACGCGCGGCGTCTACTACGTCGGCGAGTGGCACAGCCACCCGCGCGGACTCGCCGAACCGAGCATGCAGGATCTGGCCCAGATCGTCGCGTTCGCCCGTGATCCGGCCTACCGGTGCACGCATCCGGTCCTGGTCATCGTCGGCGGCGACCTGATCACAAAACCCAGGACGACGGTACACGCCGTCCTCGCCCACGCCGTGGTGGCGTGCCTTCCAATGGACGGCACGACCGAGAGGGCGGCAACCAGCGGCGACGGCCACCGGGCTGCCCCATGCGCAGGGAATGATCGGCAGCCGTTTGCCGCCTCGCTACCGCCGGCTCGCCCCGGTGAGCCGATCCGCGGGCGACGCCACAGCGTGCCGCGTGACGAGGTCGACATCGGCGAGAGCGACGTAGCGCTTGACCATGTCCAGCGACGAGTGGCCGAGGATCCGCTGGAGGCTGAACACATCGCCCCCGTTGACGAGGTAGCTCCGGGCGAAGGTGTGGCGGAGCGAGTGCGGGCTGAGCCGGCCCGTCACGCCGACCCTGGTCTTGAGCCGCCGGAGTAGCTGAGCGATGCCGCGAGGGCCGAGCTCGCCACGCCGTCCGAGGAAGAGCGCTTCGTCGGAACGCCCGGGGCCGCGCTGGCCGAGGTAGCGGACGATCGCCTGTCGGGCTGTCGAGCCGACCGGCACGATCCGCTCCTTCGATCCCTTGCCGCGAACCTTGAGGGTCCCGTCCGGCCGGAGGTCGCCTAGCCGCAACCCCGCCACCTCGGACATCCGCAGCCCGGTGTCGATCATCAGCAGGACGATGGCCCGGTCGCGGACCGAGCAGATCGCGAGCAGCCGTCGGAGGACGTCGTCTGCGACGGGCTCGATGACTTTGTGCGGCACGCGCGGCCGGCGGAGCCCGCGGAGCGCGGCCGAATGGGCCAGGCCCTCGGCCGCGAGCCAGTTGCCGAGCACCCGGAGCGTCCGAACGTAGCCGGCGACGCTGACCGGGGCGAGGGTCGTCCGGAGCTCGACGAGCCACGCCCGCAGCTCGGCCGGGTCGAGGCGGTCGACCGCCCGCTCGGCGCCGAGCGCACGGACGAGCCGGGTGGTGATCATCCGGTACCACTCGGTCGTCCGCGGCGAGACACCCTCCGCGGCCTTCGCGCCGAGGAACAGCTCGACCGCCCGGCCGAGCGTCAGACTGCCCCGCAAATCAGATGCCCACAGATCAGGGCGCCGCGAATCCGATGCCCAATGATCAGTAGAGTCAGGTGCCCAAACCATCGTTCGGCCTCCCGGCCGACGACGTCCGGTCCCCGTCAGACCACAAGATGTTGGGGCTTCGGCGGCTCGCGAGCACTACATCTTGTGGAGTTGGCTGGCGAGGAAGGATTCGAACCTTCAATCCCCTGATCCAGCGTCAGGTGCTCTACCGCCCGAGCCACTCTTCCAGCGCCCAAACAGAGACCGGGTTCGGCCGGCCGTCAATGTACACGTTTTGTACATGATTCCCCTTGACTCACCGCCTGGTGTTCGCCTACCTTCGCGCTATGTACCGGCCGACTGCAGGACGTTCCCCCTTCGCGGGCCTGCCCCTCCTGGAGACGTTCGTTTGAGGCGCCTCCTGGCTGGAGAGGTGAGCGCGTGGCCGCGACGTCGTCCGCTTGACGCCACTACAGCAACAAGCGTCGCGAACGCGCGGCCTCGACGGCGCCGCAGGCATCGACAGGTGCGCCTCTGTCGGTGCCGCCTGTGCCTGGCGCTCGCGAACGCCATCGAATCGGCGGCGAGGAGCCGAGCCGTCCGCAGGCGTAGACTCTAGGCTCCGCCAGGCCGCCGGAGCCCCATCCGATGAAGACGCTGCCTGCCAAGCCCGACGCCCTTCCCGGTCTCCGCGCCGCGGCGTGGGTCCGCGAGTCCACCGCGGGTCAGTACGACAACTTCGGCCCGGACGCCCAGCGTGAGCAGATCTCGCGCGCAATCGAGCGGTTCGGTCTCGCCGCGACCGACATCGAGTGGGTGGTATCGCACTCCGGTCGAACCGTCGGCGCGACTCGAGAGTGGCAGGACATGCTGGAGCGCGCAGGCGCGGACTACGATGTTCTCGTCGTCGGCTATGCGAGCCGCTTCGCTCGCGATGCCCGCACGGCGTTCAACGCCCGGCACGACTTGCATGCGCGGGGTGCTGCCCTCCTCTTCGCCGACGAGCGGCTGCTCTCGAGCGACGACGAATCGTGGGACTACTGGGCGAAGGAAGCCGTTGAAGCCGAAAGCTACAGCCGACGCCTGAGCCGCCGGGTCCGTGAGGGCCTCGAGGCCAAGCGGCGTCGTCTCGGCACGCCTGGCGGCAACCGCCCACCGCTTGGGTTCCGACGCGAGGGACGCCCACCAGTCCTCGTCGTCGATCCCGAACGCATGGCGCTCGTCCAGACAGCCTTCGAGCTCAGCGCCTCGGGCATGCTTGATCGGGAGATCGCGGGCCGCCTGGGGCTGAAGCTCACGCACCTGCGGGAGATCCTCACCAACCCCGTCTACAGGGGACGGCTCCATCGCGGCGAGCCGGCGGCAACGGGACCCACGATCGATCCCGAGCTGTGGGACCGCGTGCAGCTCGTCCGGGGCCGGTTCAAGCGGCGCCACCCCGGCTATCCGGTCCATCGACAGGAGTACGCGCTCGCAGGCATCCTCTTCTGTGCCGCCTGCGGTCGCCGACTCACGGGCCACGGCGGGCGGTATCGCCACGTCGATCCGTGTCGGGCTTTCATCGATGCCCGACCCGAGGGCCCGCCGACGTCCTTCCCGCTCGTGCGGGTCCATGGCCACAGCTACCCCGCTGCGACCTACGACGGGATCGTGCCATCTGTGCTCGCCCACATCGCGGCCACGGCCTCGGTCAAGGCCTCGGTCCTCGGGCTGCTCGAGGAGAGGACGCAGACGGTCGACTCGCTCGCCCTCGCGCGCATCGCCAAGGAGCGGGAGGCAGCGCTTACCCGCTATCTCAACGACCGCGACCTCGTCGCCCTGCAGTCGACGATGGCTCGTCTCGACGGCGAGGAAAATGAGGCTCGCCACCCGGCGAAGACCATGGATCGACGGACGACGCTGGCGTATCTGGCCGATCTACCGCGGCTGTGGGAGGAGACGCCGCCCGAGCGACACCGCCCCCTTGCCGAGGCGATGTTCGAGCGTATCGAGGTGCTGGGGACGAAGGAAGCCGTCATCCACCCCACGCCTGAAGCCGAGGCTCACGGCTGGCGCGAGCTCTGGGGAGAGACCGTTCTGACCTCTGACAACAGAGGTCGGTATGGTCGGGGCGAGAGGATTTGAACCTCCGACCTCATCGTCCCGAACGATGCGCGCTACCAAGCTGCGCCACGCCCCGACCGAGTGCCGGCGGCCCTGAGGCCGCGCGAGCCGGAAGAGTATAGCCGACGGGCGCGCCCCGCCGCGCCCGTCGCGGAGCCGGGCGAGCTCGCGTGGATGTCCGTCGGTTCTGTACCTAACGGAGTGCCGGCAGGCTCGCCGCCGCCACCGCCTGGCCGTGTCGCTTGTCGCGTTCCGAGGCCGTGTGGAAGGTGGTCGCCTCGGCCAGCTCCGGGTCCTCGACGCGGAGCACCTCCCGGGCCCGTTCCAGGATCACGTCGCCGCCGCGGCCCGTCATCACGCGGCCCAGCAGCAGGAGGTGCCGGAACTCGTAGAAGTCGCGGTACTCGAGGAGCCCGTAGCCCAGGTACGTGCCGATCGTCTCGTACACGGGGACGGCGCGTGGGTCGCCTGCCGCCATGAGGCGCTGCAGGTGGACCAGGCGCTCGGGCAGCGGCATCCCCGGGTCGGTGTCGATCCCCGCCGCCGGGAGGAGCCGCGCGACGGCCTGCTGCGAGAAGTACTGGACGCCGCAGCCGCGGTCGCCCGACCATTCGTCGACCGGCGCGTCGGGCGCGTAGTCGACCGGGACGAACGCCAGCTCGTCGAGCCAGGAGGTCAGCTGCCCATCGGGCGTGACGTACCCTGCCGCCTCGCTCGATCCCATCGCGATCCCGAGCAGCCCCCCGACGCCGGACAGCATCGAGCCTGCCAGCGCGGTCACCTCGCCGTCGTTGACGACGACGAACGGGACGTCGTGCCACGCATGCCGCAGCTCGCGGAAGAGCCCGCGCACGCGCGTCTCGAACAGGTCCCGGGGGACCGAACGGAATAGGGACGCGGCCCGGACCTCGTTGTCCACGTAGACGCCGGCCGAGCTCCCGCCGATCGCGTCCACGCGCGGCATGTGCGCCGCCGCCGACCGCAGCGAATCCATCACCTGGTCGAAGTGCCACTGCGGGTCCGCCTGGTGCGACGGGTCCCAGACGATCTCCTCGCTGAAGACCACCTCGCCGTCGATGACCGCCGCGACCTTGCGGTCGCTCGCCCCCAGGTCGAACCCGATGCGGCACCCGTCCAGGTGTCGGCCGAGGGGCGACGTCGCCGCCCGCGACGGCGGGAAGTCGGCTCGGGCCGCGTGCACGACCTCGAACGGCTCGCCGAAGAGCTCGTCGCCCATCATGTGGGCATCGAACCGCCCGGTCTCCGTCTCCTCGAAGTGGTGGCGGAGCGCGGCGACCAGCCCGTCGGGGCCGTCCACCCAGACCCTGCTCCCGCCACGCGACCAGAGCAGGAACTTGACGAGCCGCTCGCAGAGCGCGTGGCTCGCCGCCGCGCCCGGGTGTCCGTCCGCGAAGACGGCCGTCTCGCGAACCGACACGGTCCCGCCCGGCTGCTCGACCGCGACGGCGACGGGGACCCCCGCGCCGGAGGATGCGATCGCCGCTGCCATGGCGCGGCGTGCCGTGGTCGCCGGCCGGAAACCCGGATCCAGCGGCGGCTCGATGCGGGGCGCGACCAGGTACGGACCGATGTCCGCGATCACCTGGGCTCTCCTCTCCATGATGGCTGTCTCCTCCCGTCCCTCCGGCGGGTCAGCGCGTCGGCGTGACCCCTCAGCGCGTCGGCGTGACCCCTCAGCGCGTCAGCGTGACCTTGGTGATGTTCCTGGGCGTCTCGGTGTCCAGCCCGCGGGCGCGGGCCAGGTGATAGGCGAACAGCTGGGCCGGCACGATCGCGACGAGCGGCGAGAGCCACTCGGGCACCGCGGGCAGGCGCACGACGT
>JAJYGO010000206.1 GCA_021785115.1 Chloroflexota bacterium
CGCCGCGAGCTTGGCGACCTCCTCGGGCTCCCCGATGCGCCGCGCCGGGATCACCGAGAGGGCCCGCTCGCGACCCTCCGCGTGGTCGCCGACCAGGTCCCACTCGGCGAGCGTCATGTCGGTCATGATCGGACCCGGGCAGACCGAGTTCACGCGCACGCCCTGCTCCGCGTAGGTGAGCGCGAGCGAGCGCGTCATGCTCACGATGGCCGCCTTCGTCGCCGCATAGCCCACGCCGTTCGCGACGCCGACGAGGCCCGCCATCGAGGCGACGTTGAGGATCACGCCCCTGGAGCGGAGCAGGTGCGGGAGCGCAGCGCGGCAGCCCAGCCAGGGCCCCTTCACGTTCACGTCGAAGAGTCGGTCCCACCCGTCCTCCGACGGACCCTCGGGGCCCTCGGGCTCCTCGATGCCGCTGTTGTTGACGAGGACGTCGAGGCCGCCGAAGGTCTCGACCGCAGCAGCGATCAGCGCCTCCACCTCGCGCGAGCGGGTCACGTCCGTCGCGACGAACATTGCCCGGCCGCCCCTGCCGACGAGCTCCGCCGCCATCGCCTCTCCACGCTCCCGTGTGCGGCTCCCAATGACGACCGCCGCGCCGAGCGCGGACAGCTCGCGGGCGATCGCCTGCCCGATCCCCGTCGCGCCGCCGGTGACCACCGCGGTGCGACCGGCAAGTCCGCTCATCGCCGATCCCTCTCCTGCACTCTCGAGTGGGGCCTCACGAGACTCGGTCCGCGCGGACCGTGAACAGCGCCTCCCCGAGGACCTCGGTGTTCACCTCAAGGCCGAGGCCCGGTGCGTCGGAGACATGCGCCAGCCCGTCGCGCACGACCGGGGTGCCCGACAGGGCAAGCGGCGGCCCGCTCGCGGCAGTGATGTGCGTCTCGGTGACCTGGGACGCGGCAAGGAAGCTGTCCGGGCGACACGAGGCGCTCAGGTGCGCGATCCCGGCCGTCGCGAGGTCGCCGCCCATCGGCTCGTCGATCATCACCATCATCCCTGCTGCCACGGCGATGTCGCGGATCTGGGCCGCCCTCGTCAGGCCACCGACTCGGGCCGGCTTGATGTTGACGGCATCGGCAGCGGCCGTCGCGATGCAGCGCAGCATGTCGGGGACCTCGACGATGACCTCGTCGGCCGTGATCGGGTGCCTCGATCGGGTGCGGACCTGGCGAACCTCCTCGAGCGTGCCACACGGCTGCTCGACGTACGTGTCTCGGCCCTCGATCGCGGCGAGGAACCGGAAGGCCTGCCCCATCGTCCAGCCTCGGTTGGCGTCGCTCGTCACGAAGTCCGTGCGGCCCTTGAGAGCGTCGAGGACTGTGTTGACGCGCTCCGCATCATCGAGCGGGTCGTTGCCGAGCTTGAGCTGCCAGGAGCGGTAGCCCCGGGCGGCCATCATCTCGGCCTCGTCGACCATCTGCGTGGGCGAGGCGAGCGTCAGCGGATGGAAGACTCGGTAGCTCGATTGCTGGAGACCGCCGAGCAGCTGGTACACGGGCAGGTCGAGGAGCCGGCCGCGGAGGTCCCAGAGCGCAGCGTCGATCGCCGCCTTGGCGGGCCGATGGCCGCGCATCGCGGTGTCGAGCCGGGCGAGCATCGTCTCGGCTCCGAAGGCGTCGCCCTCGAGCACGGTCGGCGCGAGTTCGTGGACCGCCGCCTGGACGCTCGCGGCGAACCCGTCGATGTAGCTCGCCCCGAGCGTGCACGCCTCGCCGTAGCCGGTCGTGCCGTCGTCGGCCGTGACGCGGACGACGGTCGTCTCGAGCTGCGTCAGGCGACGGCCGTGCGACATCTCGTAGGCGCCCGTGGCGAGTGGGAGGCGAGCCGAGTAGGCCGCCAGCTCGCGAAGTCTCATGTCGTGCCTCGTTCTGCTTGGCTGGAGGAGCCGGGGAGAGCTACGTATTGCCCCAGATATCGCCGAGCGTGAAACCCTCCTGGAACGGGTCGCTGTCGTCGAGGACGAGCGAGCAGATCGCGGTGACCCAGCCGCGGCCCGAGATCTGGGGCAGGACCGCCGAGTAAGGTCCGACCTGCGTCTCCCCGAGGAGCCGTCCGGTGAAGGTCGTGCCGAGGATCCCCTGATGGACGAAGTCCTGCTCGAGCGGGAGCTCGCCCCGCGCGTGCAGCAGGGCCATGCGTGCGCACGTGCCTGTGCCGCACGGCGAACGGTCGAGCGCGCCCGTCCAGGTGTCGGGGTCGTCGAAGTCCACGTCGCCCGTCTCGCAGACCACGGCGTTCCGCGCCGAGATGCCCGGCGTGTCCGAGCCCGCGGTGATCATCACGAGCGTGATCTGGTCGATGCCCGGGTTCGTCGGGTGCTGCACGGGGAGCTGCTGCTGTGCGGCCTTGCGGATGAGCGCACCGATGCGGGTGAGGGCCTTCGCGTGCGAGCGGTCGATCGCCAGGCCGAGCTCCGCCGCGTCGACCAGGACGAAGAACTGGCCGCCGAAGGCGACGTCGACCCTGATCCTGCCGATCGTCGGCACGTCGATCTGGGCGTCCCTGTGAGCGACGAACGAGGGGACGTTGTCGACATAGACGCGGGTGACCTTGCCGGCCTCGACGTCCGCGCGAACGTTGACGAGCCCGACCGCGGTGTCGAGCACGACGTTCGTCACCGGCTCGGTCGCGGGAAGCGTCTGCGTCTCGAGCAGCGCCGTGACCGTGCAGATGGTGTTGCTGCCCGACATCGGGCGGAAGCCGCCCTGCTCGAGCACAATCAGGCCGATGTCCGCCCCGGGGCTGGCCGGCGGCACGATGATGTTCGCGCAGAGGGCTGGGTATCCGCGTGGCTCCCGAAGGACGAGCTTGCGCAGCCCGTCCAGGTGTGCCTTGGCGTACTCCAGCCGTTCGGCCATGGTCGCGCCCTTCACGAGTGGGAACGCGTTCAGGAGGACGCGTCCGCCCTCACCCTCGGCGTGGACATCGACGACGCTGATCAGGCGCTTGGGTCGCATGGACGATCTGCCCTCGTGCGCGGGACGCCGGCCCGGGGATCGGGCCGGCGCGTCCGCTTCCGTCTCGTGACTAGTCGGTCTCCCAGCGGACCGCCTCGACGAACTTCCGCAGGCCCTCGCTCTGCGGATTCCTGAAGGCGACGCGCGGAGGCGCCTGCTCGACGATGCGCCCGTCCTCAACGAACACCACGCGGTCCGCCGCCTGGGAGGCGAAGGCCATGTCGTGGGTCACGATGACGGAGCCCACGCCGTCGTCCTTCTTCAGCTTGGTGAGGACGCTGAGCACCTCGCGCGCGACCGGCGGATCCAGCGCCGAGGTGATCTCGTCGCAGAGGATGAGCTTGGGCCGCATCATGAGGGCACGCGCGATCGCGACGCGCTGCCGCTGCCCCCCCGACAGGCTCAGCGGCTGACTGCGCAGGTACTTGGCCATGCCCACCTCGGCGAGCACGTCTTCGGCGCGCTTGCGAGTCGCAGCCGGGTTCTCCTTCATCACCCGCCTCGGGCCCAACGACATGTTCGCGAGCACGTCCATGTGCGGCCAGAGGGTGTACTGCTGGAAGACCATCCCGACGGCGCGGCGTTTGGTCCCCCACGCGGGAAGGACCACGCCGTCCTTGATGACGGGCACGCCCTCGATGTCGACCTCGCCCGAGTCCGGCTGTGTGAGGCCCGCGATGATCCGCAGGAGCGTGCTCTTGCCGCTGCCGCTGATGCCCATCACGACCACGATCTCACCGGAGGCGACCTCGAAGTCGACGCCGTGCAGGACCGGCTGTTTCCCGAAGCTCTTGGTGATCCCACGGACCGCGACGAGCGGCTGGCTGCCGTCGCTGCTGGTCGCGGGCGCGGTGGTGGTCTTCGTGTCGCTCATCTCATCGTCCCGCCGCTCACCACTTGCCGAGGAGGAGATTGCCGGGGGCGATCCTAGCGAGCGTGGCGCGCATGCTAGGCCCACCTGTGCCAGTCGGCTGGCCGCTCTGCTTCGCGATGAGCCGACGCTCGAGATAGCTGGCGACGAGGGTCAGCGGGAAGGCGACTGCGAAGTACATCAACGCGGTGAAGGTGAAGATCTCCATGGGGCGGAACGTCTGGCTCGCCTGGATGTTCGCCGTGAACATGAGATCTGAGACGCCAAGCCAGGACACCAAGGCCGTGTCCTTGAACAGGCTGATGTCCAACGAGAGGATGACCGGGATTTGCTGACGGACCGCCTGCGGGATGGTGATGAACCGCAGGATGTCGAATTTGGACAGGCCGAGCACCTCCCCGGCCTCGATGTGCTCCTTGGGAACAGACTGGAGAGCGGCGCGGTACGCCTCTGACATGAACGCCGTGAGGTTGGCGGCGAGCGCCCCCGTCACCGCGACGATCGGGTTCAGCTGGATGCCGAGCACCGCCGGGAGAGCGTAGTACACCCACACCAGTTGAACGAGCATCGGCGTACCGCGGAAGATCTCGATGTACATCTGCGCGAGCCAGCGGAGAGGGTCGAGCGACGACATCCGCGCCAGCGCCAGCGGGACGGCCAAGACGGTCGCGATCGCGATCGACATCACCGCGAGCTGGAGGGTGAGCTCGAAGCCCTTAAGGAGCAACGGGATGATCGGCGGGATGACGCTCCACTCGAATTGATACATGGCGATCGTGGAACCTCTGTCGCTGGCCGCGCAAATGACCTCGCCGTCTACTTCATGACCATGTTCGACTGCTGAAGCTGCGGGATGTCAAGGTAGCCGACGGCTGCGAACGCCCGGCTGATCTTCCCAGCCATGACCTCGTTGTTGATAGTGATGTTGACGGCCTGCAGGGAAGCGTCGTCGATGTCCTGGCGGACGCCGTAGGAGACGTCGTGCACGAAGATCGGCGGGTCCGGGATGATGATCTTCAGACTCGGCTGCTTCTGCACCATGACTTCCGCGGTGCCGTTGTCTGCGAAGACGGCGACCGCCTTGCCGCCAGTCAGGGCAAGCAGCGACTGGTTGTAGTCGGGGAGCAGGAGCTCATTGGCCTTCAGGTCGCGGAGGGCGAGGTCCTGCGCGGTGCCCTGCGGGGTCGCGATCGGCTGGTTGGAAGCCAGCAGTGCGACCGAGGTCTTGTACTGGCCGTTCCCGTTCACGACGAAGACGCCCGGGTAGGACCACACCGCGTCGGTGTAGCGGATCGCCAGTGCGCGCTGCGACGTGGCGTCGAGATCGGCGGCGAAGTCGTACTGGTTCGCTTCGACTCCCGTAACGATGTTCTGCCACGATGTCGCCACGGTGGTGAGCTTGATGTTCATCGTCTGGGCGAGTTCCTGAAGCGGAAGCAGGTCCGGGCCCGAGCAGTTGCCGGACGAGTCGACGACAATGGTGGGCGGCGAATCGGCGCAGCCGACCTTGATCTCGCCAGCGGCGCGCCACTTCGCGAGGTAGGCGCCTGGGGCCGTACCGGCACTCGCACTGGAGCCGCCGGTGAGGTTGGCCGACCCGAAACCGGCGACTGCGCCGGCGATGATCGCGATAACCGCCACGATCACTAGCTGTCTTGACTGGTTCACTCCACGCTCCTCCTTGAATCAGCCGGATCCGCTGAATGAGTCCATCCGACACGTCGGCGGCAGACCCAGGCCGAGTCCAGTGTTTGCTCGGCCAGGTGCCAGCCTCGCCCACACGGGCACCTCCTGAGTCATCACGCCACCGCCAACTCCTCCTCCATTCGCAGCCTCCTGACCGTGAACCAAGACGACGATGCCCGTTGACTCATGCCACTTCGGCAGCGGCCGTGATCGGCCGAGCGATGAGGTCGAGCCTCATCGAACCGTGAACCCAAACGCCAGCGGGTCGCGCGGGTCGACAAGGTAGGTGCTGTCGGCGGTGATGAACGCCTGCCCAGTGATCTCGACGCGGACGGCGTCGAGAGCGCCAACCTTCGCCCTCTCGACGGCGCGACCGCGAAACGTCGCGCCGGTGACACTCTGGTGGACGAACGGCTCCCCCATGTCGAGCATGCCCTTGGCGACCAGGGAGGCGATCTTGGCCGATGTTCCCGTCCCGCATGGAGAGCGGTCGATGGCTCCGTGCTCCATGACGACGAGGATGCGCGCGTCGGCGCCCGGGGCGTTGGTCGGCGTGAAGAACTGCACATGCGTCAAGCCGCGGATCTCGGGGATCGCGGGATGCTGAACGTCGACGGCAGCCTCGAAGACGGGCCGAACACGGTTCATCAGGTCGATGCCCGCCGCGCAGTTGTCGGCGGCGATCTGCAGCCCGTACTGCCCGGCATCCGTGATGGCATAGAAGTTGCCGCCGTAGGCGATGTCGGCGGTGACGCGCCCGAGATCCCCGACCTCGACCTCCACCGAGGGCGCGAGGAGGAACGACGGCGCGCCCACGAAGCTCACTCCCGTGACCTGTCCGTCCTCGACGTGGACCGTCGACTCGATCAGACCGGCCGGGGTGTCGATCCGGAGCGTGGTGTCGGGCTCGACTGCCGGGATCTGCCCGGTTTCGACAAGCACTGTCGACACCCCGATCGTGTCCGTCCCGCACATCGGCGGATAGCCGAACGCCTCGACGAAGACGACACCGACGTCGGCACGGGGATCGCACGGTGGCAGCAAGAGGACGGCGGAGGAGGGCCCATGCCCCCGGGGCTCGTGGGTCAGGACGCCGCGGATCCAGTCGAGGTTCTGGCGGATGTACTCGCGCTTCTCGACCATCGTCCGGCCCGGCACGGGGGGCACCCCCGAGTACACCGTCCGCGTCGGCGCCCCGCCCGTGTGCGAGTCGATCGCCTTGAGCGCGTGCGACGCTTGCATCGAACCTCGCCCCTCCTACCGATTCCTGCGGCGCCTGTGCCCTGCCCTGCGATCGCCCGCGCGCACAGGACCGGCCTCGAGCACCTTGGTCTCAGGTGTTCGTAATGTCTTTTGGTCTGATTGCCTGACAACTATCCATATCGACCCGCAGCAAGTCAAGATGGTCTTACAATCTGGGAGAACTCGCGATGGCGGCACCCTTCAGCCCCACGGTCCGAGCGTTCCTCGACACACGGGGCCGCTTCGCGGTCGTGGCGACCGTGAGGGCCAACGGACGCCCCCACCAGGCGGTCACCTGGTATGCACTACGTGGCGACGACCTCTTGGTGAACGGGCGGGCCGACCGGGAATGGGTGGCGTCAGCGCGGAGGGAGGGGTGGCTCTCCGTGACGGTCGCCGACGGTTACGACCATGTCATCGTCTCGGGCCCGATCACCCTCATCAACGAGCCCGGCGCTGCCATCGCAGACATCACTGAGTTGGCCCGACGCTACGGCGAGGATCCGGGAGACTTCGCCGGACAGTCTCGGACGACCGTCCTCGTGCACCCGGAGCGGGTGGCGTGCCACGGTGCGCTGGCCGAGCGGTGACTGAGATCGGGCCACCTGTGCGGCATCCGGTCCGAGAAGGACCTGGGCCGCGACGGGCGGCCTGAGGACGCACCAGATTTCGCACCCGGACTGGATCGCACCCGACCTCGCCCTTCGGAACCAGACGCCCGCTCCCGTCCGAGGTTCAGGAGGATTCCTCGTGGGATCGCGTCGCTCCGGGTCATGGGGCCCCCAGACCCCCGACAAAGGCCTGCTCGTCCACGTGCAGACGGATGCGGGTCTTGAGGCGGGCGAGGGAGTCGGCGGCGACGGCCCTGCCGATCTGCGTCGCGTAGGCGGCCTCGAACGCCTCATGCGTTTCGAACCAGACCTCTGACACCGCATCGTACGGTGCGTCGTCGTTGTCAACCAGGTTGAGCATGAACCCGCGGAGCCCGGGAAGCTGTGCCACCAGTGGCGCATGCCCGCCGATGATCCAGGCGCGGAACTCGTCCCTGGTCATGGCGTCGTTGCGGGCCAGCAGGACCACGGCCTTGAACATCAGCCGCCCCTCCTTCTAGTGCGTGGCTGTCTTCCTGCCACCGTACCCCGCGTCGTCGCGACTCGATCGGTCAGCGATGCTCAGGGCGAATGCGAACTTCACCAGGTACCAGGACCGCGCATGCCGGTTGGCCGCGAGCTCGGGCTCGACGCCGGCGAGGGACTGGAGACGCGGAGCCGCGATGCCCGAGCCGGCCCGCGCCCGGGTAGGCTGAAGCGCGCATGCAGATCCTCGACAGCAGCCGGGTCGTCGCCGCGACCGGCCACCCGGGATTCCTCGCCTGCGAGCGCCGGACCGCCCCGGAGCTCGCCCGCCTCGCGGACGGCCTCGAGCACCCCGTGGGCGACGACGCCCCCGTCGAGGTTCTCCGCGGACGACGCCACGAGCACGAGCGCGCCAGCCCGCCGAGCTCGCCGCGGCGAGGCGCACGGCTTGTGCTGCTGCGCCACGGGGCCACCACGGCGCCCGCCGGGGTGTACCTCGGGTCGCGTCTCGACCCGCCGCTGAGCGCCCTCGGCGAGGAGCAGGCTCGCGCCGCCGGGGCCCTCCTCGCGGGCCGCCGGTTCGGCGTCGTCCTCGTGTCCCCCCTGCTGCGGGCGAGGAGGACGGCCGAGCTCGCCGTGCCCGGGGCCCGCGCCGCGGGCGAGCCGCGGCTGCGCGAGCTCGACATGGGCGAGTTCAGCGGCCTCGCCTGGGCGCAGATCAAGGCCCGGGACCGTGAGGCGGCCCGGGCTTGGCGGGCTGGGCAGGCCGCCCCCGGCGGCGAGCCGGCCATGGTGCTCTGGCAACGGTGCGCGGCGGCGGCGCTCGACGCGGTCGGGCGGCTGGGCCCGGGCGAGGACGCGCTGCTCGTGGCGCACAGCGGCCCGATCCGCGCGCTCGTCGGCTGCGCCCGCGGGCTGGACCCGGCCACGGCGAGGCTGCTGCGCACGCCCCACGGCGGGGTGCGGGTGGTCCGGCTGACCCCGGCCGTGCTCGATCGCTGGCGGGCGCTCGCTGGGCAGCCCGGCGCAGCCGACTGACGACCGCCGGCGCGCCGCGGCCTGCCACCGGGCCTAAGAACCTTCTCACCGGCCGCTCATCGGAGCGTCACCGGCCGCGGCGAAGGTGTGGCATGCAGCCGATCGCCCACCCCGAGCGGCCGTGACGTCCCTCCCGCCCGCCGAACCTGCGGCGACGCGGGCACGCCAACCGAGGAGCCGAGACTGATGACCATCCCGCTGCCGTCCGTCGCCGAGGCGCGCCCGATCCCCCTGCGCGCCGCCGACGGCCGGGGCACCCCGGCCGTCGGCGGGCGCGAGCGCCGGCTGCGCCGGGTGATGCTCTACGCCCACGACACCTATGGGCTGGGCCACCTCCGGCGGACGCTGGCGATCGCGACCCACCTGCTGCGCACGACCGAGCAGCTCCAGATCGTGCTGGTGAGCGGCTCGCCGGTCGCGTCGCGCTTCAGCCTGCCGCGCGGCCTGTCGCTGGTGAGCCTGCCGCCGGTGGTCAAGGTGGCCCCCGAGCAGTACGCGTCGCGGGACGGGCGGATCGGGATCGGGGTCCTCAGCCGCGCCCGGGCCGCGATCATCGCGGACGTCGCCCGGCGCTTCGAGCCTGACGTGCTGCTCGTGGACCACGCGCCGCAGGGCATGCGCGGCGAGCTGCTGCCGACCTTCGAGATGCTGCGCGAGCGACTCCCCGGGACGCGGATCGTGCTCGGGCTCCGCGACGTGCTCGACGAGCCGCAGGCGGTCCGCGAGACGTGGGCGGCCCAGGGCGTCATCGACACGCTCGAGCAGGTCTACGACCGGATCCTGGTCTACGGCAGCCGCGACGTGCTCGACGTGGGGTCGGCCTACGGGATTCCGGCCCGCCTCCGCTCGCGCATCACCTACTGCGGCTACGTCGCGAGGACCCCTGAGCCCGCGGCCGCCGGTCCGGCCACCGACGCCGAGCTGCCGAGGCGCCCGTACATCCTGGGCACGGCTGGCGGCGGCGAGGACGGCATGCCGGTCCTGCACGCCACGCTGGCGGCGGCGGGCGAGCTCGCGCTCGACGCGCTGATCGTGACCGGCCCCCTGATGTCCGCCGCCGCGCGGGATGAGCTCGCCGCGGCAGCGTCCGCCGTCCGGGGCGCCCGGGTGGTGGACTTCGTGCCCGATCTCCCCGCGGTCATGGGCCGTGCCGCCGCGATGGTCACGATGGGCGGCTACAACACGATGTGCGAGGCGGTGGGCGCCGGGGTCCCCACGGTGGTCGTGCCGCGCACGTGGCCGCGGCGGGAGCAGGCGATCCGGGCCGGCCTGTTCGCCGACCGCGGCCTGGTCCGGGTGGTCGACCCGGGCGAGGACCTGGACCGCCGCCTCGCCGACCGGCTGCGCGAGGCGCTCGCCGACCCTTCGCGCCCGCGCGCGCGGATCGACCTCGACGGCGCCAGCCGGGTCCGCGACGCCCTGGTCGAGGCGGTGGCCGAGCCGCGGCTCGACGACGAGTGGGCCTTCGCCGCCTCCGCGGTCCGCGAGCCGGTGCCCGCGTGAGCGCGCCCATCGGCTACCTCACCAAGCGCTTCCCGCGGCTGTCGGAGACGTTCATCCTCGACGAGATCCTGGGGCTGGAGGCGGCCGGCGTGCCGCTCCGGCTGTTCGCGCTGGCCAATCCGCGCGAGCCCGTCGTGCAGCCCGACGTGGCGCGGGTGCGCAGCGGGGTCACCTACCTGCACGGACGCGGCACCCGGCGCAGCTCGCTGGCCGCCGCCGCCACGATCGCGCGCTCCCACGCGCGCTTCCTGGCGGGCAGCCGCGGGCGGTACCTTCGGGTCCTGCTCGGCGCGCTGCGCGACCGTCCGTCGCTGGCCACCGTCAAGCACTGGTCCGAGGGCGTGGCCCTGGCGGACCTGGCGGACCGCGGGGGCGTCCGGCACCTCCACGCCGCGTTCGCGCACAGCCCGGCCGCCGTGGCGCGGTTCGCCCACCTGCTGACCGGGCTCCCCTACTCCTTCAGCGCCCACGCCAAGGACCTGTACCTCTCCGAGCCCGACGCGCTCGCCCGCCGCGTCGCGGACGCCGAGTTCGTGCTCGTGTGCTCCTCGGCGGCGGCCGAGGACCTGCGGCGGATCGCAGGACCCCATGCGGCCAAGGTGCGCCTGGCGCCGCACGGCGTCGACACGGCGCGCTTCCGGCCGTCCACCGCGGGGATGGGCAGGGCCGAGGCGCTCGGCGGGCCAGCCGCGCCGCGCCCCCCGCTGCGCCTGCTCGCGGTGGGCCGGCTGGTCGAGAAGAAGGGCTACCCAGTCCTGCTCGAGGCGGTGGCGGCGGCCCGCGCGGCCGGGCACGCCGTCGAGCTCGAGGTGATCGGCGGAGGACCGCTCCGGCGCGACCTGGAGGACCGGGCGGCGGCCCTCGGGCTGGGCGGGGCGGTCCGGTTCCGCGGCCCGGCCACCCACCAGGAGGTCGCCGCCGCGTACCAGCGCGCCGACGTGTTCGTCCAGGCGAGCGTGGTGCTCGCCGACGGCGACCGCGACGGCATCCCGAACGCGCTCCTGGAGGCCATGGCGACGGGCCTGCCGGTGGTGTCGACGACCGTGGGCGGC
>JAJYGO010000301.1 GCA_021785115.1 Chloroflexota bacterium
CCGCCCGCATCCACGACCTCGACCACGGGCTGCAGGGCGAGCTCGGAGCCGGCGACGCCGCCGACCGGGCTCTGGACGAACCGGAGCGCGTGAGGCACGTTCGGTACGGCCCCGAGCGTCAGACGCCCATATCCGGCGCTCGAGTTCGGGACGGGCGATCCGATGGCGACGGCGTGCGAGGTCAGGTAGGCCACCAGCTGCGTCGTCGTCCACGAGGGATGGGCGGAGAGGACATCTGCGGCCGCCCCCGACACGAATGGCGTCGCCTGGCTCGTGCCGCAGAATGGCGCGTAGGTGTGCGTGTCGGCGCAGTCTGCCGCGACGATGTCCGGCTTGATGCGGCCGTCCACGGTCGGCCCTCGGCCGCTGTACGGCTCGACCTCGCCCGGACTCGTGACGCCGACCGCACCGACGACGAGCATCCCGGGGTTGCGCCCGTCCGCCGGCGCAGTCAGGGTGTCGCTCGCGACGGAGAACTGCAGGGGCGATTCGGATTCGGACTGCACGAGCACCTGGACCCGGGCCGCCGCGCCCCCGCTGTGCCGGTGCGCGGCGATCTCGTATGTCCCGCTCACCGGAACGTCGTACTCGAGGGTCTCGACCGGGTCGCCGGCGCCGTTCTGGACGTCGCTCGATGACGCGACGGGTGCCGACACTCCAGCCTGGTACAGCCCGAGGTCGTAGTCGTCGGACGCGCGTCCCCACGGATCCGACCAGCGCATGGACACGACGACATGGTCTCCCTGCTGGAGCGTCAGACGGTCCGCGGTCTGCGTCCCCGAGAACTCGAGCCAGCCGCCGGCGTTTTCGCGCCACGGCCCGACCCAGCCCTGTTCGCCCGAGTTGCCCGCCGCATTGACCCACAGTGCCCCGTGCGACACGGCTCGGTCGACGAGGTCGTACGCGTTTCCGGCGTACGGACTCGTCCCGTCACCCGGCCCTTCGAAGCCGCTGTCGGTCCACGAGGCGTTGATGACGCGGACCCCGTTCGACGTCATCCAGTCGATCGTCGAGAGGAGGTCATCCTGGGAGATCGGGTCCGCGATCCAGAGCGACGCGCCCGGTGCGATCGCCGCGACGGATTCCGCGACGGCCGTCCCATGGTTCTCACCATCTGCGCACGCCGACGGATCTGACGAGTAGGCGCCGACCGACGAGTAGCAGCGAGCGACGACTGCCGACGGCAGGTCGACGCCGAGGAGCGGCATGAGCCCCGAGAACCCGCCGTCGATGATCCCCACCCTCACGCCGGCCCCCGTCACGCCCGCCGCCTGCCACGCGTCCGCGCCGTGCAGCGACACTGCGGTCGACAGCGCAGCGGCCGGGACACGCCGCCGGATGGGCTGGACGCTGGCCACTCCAGGCACGGCAGCGAGTGCGTCGAGCGCGGCGGCCGGGACGTACGCCTCGACCCCACGGGAGTCGCGGTTCGCGATTGCGCCGCCGAGCGCCGCCAGGCGGGACTCCGCGGCGACGCGGTCCGCGGGAGCGATCGCGATCGAGACGGCAAGCTCCGTGCCGGAGGACCCGGGCCGGGTCTCGAGACCGTCGAGATGCCACGAGGACGCGTGCCCGCGCGCCGACGGAGCGAGCAGCGACAGGCCGCCGCGCAGGACGGGCGACGCCCCCGGCACGCGCAGCGGGACGATGCGGCCCGAGGAAGCGCGCACGACCGGCCCGGCGGACGCGGGGGCGGCGAGCGGCAAGATCAGCAGGACGGCGAGCGCGACGACGAGCGCGAGCGACCGCCTCGGAGCCACGACGTCCCTCCTGACGGGGACGCACATTCGCCGCGAGGTCCCCGCGGCGAGCATAGCTGCGGCCACTCAGCCGCGCCATCCGATCGAGGGGTGAGAGACAGCGGGACTTCCGGGTCGGTCATCGATCGCAACGCGTCCATCGCGTCAGCCCCGGACGGCCGGCCTCTGGCCCGTCGGCACGGAGGCGCCGCTCACCTCGACCCGGCGAGCTCCTCGGCGAGCAGCATCTCGAGCAGGACCTGGCCCGTGACGACGTCGGGTGGTGCCGAAGGAGGGGCTCGAACCCTCACGCCGCTCGCGCGGCAGCGGAGTTTAAGTCCGCCGCGTCTGCCGGTTCCGCCACTTCGGCCTCAGCCGAGTCTAGGGGATGGCCTCGCGCCGCTCCGGACCCCGACGCCGGTTCGCGCGTGCCTTCGCGCCGCTTCGATCATCGGGGGTCCGTCGCCGTGGCCGCGGCAGCGAGACTCACCTCGACGTCCTCCGACGCGCGGCATCCGGCCCGGCATGGCACCATCGCCTCGATGGCCGCCCCGTCGCGCCCGCTCGGCGCCGCACTCGAGACCCGCCGCCCGCGCGCGCTCGACGCCGCCCTGTGGGCGATCGCCCTCGTCCTCGTCGCCGCCGGCGGGATCCAGCTCGCCGCGCTGCTCGACGAGCTGGCGGGGCCGATGTCGTCGGGCATCCACCACGACTTCCTGGCGTTCTACGCCGCCGGGAAACTCGTCCTGGAGGGCCGCCCATCGGAGCTGTACGACGCCGGCGCGCTGACCGCCATCCAGCGAAGCGTGATCCCGTTCCCCGTCGGCGCGAACGGGTACATGCCATTCATCAACCCACCCTTCGCGGCCGTCGCCTTCGCGCCGATCGCCGCGCTGCCGGCGCAACTCGCGCGTGTCGCCTGGGCGGCGCTGAGCCTCGCGATGCTCGTGCTCGCGGGCCTCTGGATGGCGCGTCCCCTCCCCGTGCTCCAGCGCGTCGCGACGACGTTGCTCGTGGCGCTGAGCTTCCCGGCGTACCACTCGCTCGCCGAAGGCCAGTGGTCGGCGGCCATGCTGCTCGCCGGCGTCGCGGCCCTCTGGGCGGCGCGGCGCGGCTCCTGGGGACTGGCTGGCCTCTTCCTCGCCGCGTGGTGGCTGAAGCCTCAGCTCGTGGTGCTGCCCCTCGTTGCGCTGGCTCTCGACCGGCGCTGGACCGCCGTCGGCTGGACCGTCCTCGGCGGCGTGGCGCTCGTCGTCGCGAGCCTGCCCTTCGTCGGCGTCGGGATCTACCTGCAGTACGCCGGCTATCTCGTCGCGGTGGGACTGAGCCACTTCAACGGTGCCGGCGCCGTCGCTCGCTCCGTGTGGCAGGGCGACCTTGCGACGACCGAGGGCCTCAACGGCCTTTTCGTCGGATACCTCGGCCAGGCGCAGGTCACGCTCGTCGACGTCCTGTGGGGAGTCTTCTCGATCGCGCTCGTCCTCCTCTGGCTCGTCGCGGCGTGGTTCGAGCGACCCCGGTTCGACTCGCTGCCCGGACGCCGGATGATCGCGGCCGGCATCGGGATCGTGCTGCTCGTGAACCCGAACCTCTTCATCCAGGACACCGTGCTCGTGTTCCTGCTGCTCCCCGCCCTGTGGCCGCTGCCCGCGGGGACGTACTGGCGCGAGACGATCGGCATGGCCATCCTCGCGGCGGTCGTGCTGCTCGACCAGCCGCTCGGGACCCACCTGTTCACGCTCGCGCTGCTCGCGATCGTCGTCGCGCTGTGCGCGTCGGCGATCGCCTCGAGCCCACGCGGGGTCGCGAGCCGCATCCGGACGTAGGCGAGGCGCCGGGCACGGCGGCCGGTTTCGCGGTTGTGGTCGCCGCGCGCGACGCGACGGGACGCTCAGAGCCGAGCTCGGGCGTCGTGCCCCGTTCGCGCACGCGTGAGGCAGAGGAGTGGCCGGCGTCGAAAAGCCGGGGGCCACCCTTCCTGAGCGAGTCGTCCGGGAAGCGTGTTCGGATGCTCGGGAAACCCGGCCGACCCATCGCACGCGGGCCGGCCGGGTTCCGGGAGTCTCGCCGGGCTAGCTCACCGGCACGGGCGGCTCCGAGGTGATCGTGAAGTAGAGCTTCCCGGTGATCGTCGCTGGGATCAGCAGGTTGGTGGTGTCCGTGCAGACGTCAACGACGGCGTGGATGGGCTGCTGCTGGAGGAAGCTCGACTTGAGGTTCTGGTTCGGTGCAATCTCGGATATCGGCAGCTGCATCCAGGGGTTGAACAGGAAGAGAACAAACCACCCGGCGCCTTCCACGTACAGACGGCACTGCACGGCTCCGGGAGGCACGTTCGTCACGCTGTCGATCTCGATCTCCGTCGCCGTGATCCCGTCGGCTGGGAAGATCGTCTGCGTGTACGCCCCGCAGGTGTTCCCGTCCGTGCTCGTGCACGTCCCGGTCGTGAAGTCCCACTCGCCGTTCCAGCTGGTGCCCTGGGGAGGTCCCGCATTGCCGGCCGGTCCGGCGGGGCCGGCTGGTCCCGCGGGCCCGGTCGCGCCGACGGCCCCGGTCGCGCCGACGGGCCCGGCAGGTCCGGCTGGTCCGACTGGTCCGGTCGCCCCCGGCGCTCCCGTCGGCCCGACTGGTCCCGTTGGGCCGAGCTGGTTCCAGCTGACACTCGCGTCGGTCCCCTTGCAGGTGGCGAGCGGGTTGGCCCCGATCGCGACGTTGTAGAGCGAGCCCTGCTTGGCCGACAGGCACCCCGAGTACGTATTCGGCGGCGGCGCCGCGACGGTGCCGGCGACGACGATGAACACAAGGCCGACCGCCGTCACCGCGGCGATGAGCCGAACCGGAAACATCCGCGACCTCAACACTTACCCCACCTCGGTCCATTCCTGGGCTCCGCTGGCTCCCGATTCCGCGGGGGAACGCGCCGTGGCCCACTGGCCGGCCCCCTGTCCGCCCTCGCTGTCTCGCCCGACCCGCCCGGCAGCGATTGCGCCGGCCGCTCCCGTCGGCTTTCGCGCCGCCTCGATCCCGCGCTGGAACGTTCGTCGAACAGATCTGGTCGGTGAGCGCGTTCCAGCTCCGCGGCCACCCCTTGCGCAGTTCCGCCAGGTCGGCTCAGTTCAGCGCGTCGACGGTGATCAGGGTCAGATTGGCGGTCATGGCCTGAGTCGTGTTATCCGTGACCACGCAGTCCATCTCGACGGTGCTCCCGCTGGCGGTGAGCGTGACTGCCGAGACCAGCGTGAGGACATCGGTCCCGGAGTTCGTCTGGACGGCGGCGCGCGCATTCGGAATCGCGGTCGCGTTGACCGCAAGCCTGCAGTTGCCCGATGTGTTGCCGGTGTCCTCGAGGTCCGCCTGCGCGCTGATCATGTAATTGCCCGGGGGCACCGAGGACAGCGCCACGATGCTCGAGTAGGCCGGAGACTGCCCGACGGCGACGTTGCTCGCCGACGCCAGGTAACCGTGGCTCAGCCCCGACGGCCCCTGCGGCCCCGTGGGTCCCTGCGGCCCCTGTGCCCCCGCTACCCCGGGCGCGCCCTGCGGGCCTGCCGGTCCTGCGACGCCTTGCAGCCCCTGCGGACCCTGCGGGCCAACCTGCCCCTGGACGTTCCAGGCGAGCTCGGTCTGGTTGGATCCACACTTCGTCACGCTCGAGTCGATCACGCTGAGAGCTCCGCCGCTCTTCGTGTAGCAGCCGTGGATGACGCCGGACGCGTCCGGGATCGTCGCGTACGCGATCCCCGCGCCGACGAGGGCGAGACCGAGCGCCGCCCCCAGGGCGATGAGTCGTGTCGTGCGAAATCGCCGTCCGAGCATGGACATCAGCTGGCTCCTTCCCGGGCGCGTTGAGCGCCCGATACGGGGAGGCCGGACAGTGCCTGGTCGCTGTCCGGCCTCGTCCCCCTCGTCATCCCGGTCGGCGGTCCACGCCATCGATCCGACTGCGACCCGGACCGCTCGTGTCCGTGTCGCGCTCGGGCACGATCGCAATCGCCCAGGCGATGCGGTCCGCAGGCAGATCGAGTCGGTCGTTGAGCTGCCGCACGAGCGACTCGTCGGCGGCCTCGATCAGGGAGAACACGACCTGATCGACTGGCATGAGGATCGAAGCGACGTGCTCGATTCGCGTGCCGTCGGCCGTCATGGACTCCGCCTCGGCGTCGAGTCGCACCAGCGCGTCCCGGAGGATCGCCAGATCCACGCCGGGCCAGTACCGCTCGACCAGGAAAGTTGGCATCGGATCGCCTTCGAGCGCCGGGTCCATGGGCGGCGACGCTAGACCCCGGATCGGGGCCTCGTAAGGGGCAACCACCCCGACCTGTGGGTGCGGCACCGCTCCCGATCCCCGGACTCGGATCGTTCAGGGTCAGGCGGGTGCTACGGGCGCAGCGGCTACCGCCTCGTCCGGTCCTCGCCGGCGCCGCTCGCCATCACCGCGCCGAGCTCCGCTCGGGAGCCGATCTCGAGCTTCGCGTAGACACGCCCGAGGACGTTGCCGACGGTCTTTGGCGCGAGGAACGCGCGTTCGGCGATCTGCCGGGTGCTCAGGCCCGTCGCGGCTAGCTCGGCGACGAGACGCTCCGTCTCGGTGAGTCCTGCGGTCGCGCGAGGACGCAGACCCACCCGGCCGAGCTCGGCCTGGGCTCGCGCCACCCACGCGGGGGCGCCGAGCGACTCGAAGATCGCGAGCGCCTCGCGCAGTGTCCTGTCCGCGAGGCCCTTCTCCCGCCGGCGCCTGTGGATCCGTCCCTTGGCGAGCAGCGTGCGGCCCCGCTCGAACGGCATCGGCAGGCGTGCGTGCTCGACGACGGCATCCTCGAGTGCCGTGACCCCCGAGTCCATGTCACCTCGGGCCGCCGCGAGCAGTCCGCGACACCGCGCCCCCACGGCGAGGACCCACGGGGTCGGGGCGACGTGCGCCGCTTCGTCGAGCCGCGCGACGATCTGGGCGGCGCACTCAAGGTCGCCGCGCGCCAGTGCCACCTCGACACGATCACCTGCCAGCTTGAAACGACCGGGGTGCCGGATTGCGATCCCATCGGCCAGCGCGTCCGCCGCCGCCAGATGGACCTCCGCCTCAGCCCACGCCTCCTCCGTCAGGGCGAGAAAGCCCAGGATCTGGTGGTGGAAGACCTGGAGGACGACGTCCCCGCGTTCGACGGCCTCGCGCAGCCCCTCACTCGCCCAGCGGCGCGCATCCTCCGGCCGCCCATCGTGCGCGGCCACGAGCGCAAGGCCGCGGAGCCCCCACGCCGGGTGGATCTCGGCGCCCTCCCGCTCGTAGCCCTCCATCCCCGCCTCGGCCAGCCGTCTGGCCTCGGGCCAGTCGCCGCGAAGCAGGAGCAGGCCGGAGAGCATCACCAGGTTCCACGGGTCGTCGCCCGTCGGCCCCGACTTCGACCGGATGAGCGCCCGCGTCAAGTCGACGGCGCGGTCCAGGTCGTCGGTGAGGCGCGCGATACCGAGTGCGCTCCCGTCGGCACCCTCGCGTTCCCACGAGCGGCCATGGGGCGTGATGAGCCCGAGTCCCCGTTCGACGTCGCCCGCGCGTGACGGCCGGACTGCGCCCAGCTCACCCACGGCCCGAAGCAGCAGGACGTTTGCGAGCAAATCCGGATCCACCTGCTCCCGCACCCCCTCGAGCAGCTGGACGGCCTCGTCGACCATCGCGATCCCGCGCTCGAGATCGAGCTGCATCGTGACGAAGGCCGCACGCCCGAGGACTTTCGCCCGAAGCACGGCGTCGTCGCCGGCCACCTCCACGGCACGGCGCGCGAGTTCGATCGCTTCCGCGACCTGCCCGTGGTAGTAGCGAAGCAGGGCCCGCTCGCTCAGAGCCTCGGCCCGCAGTGACCCTGGCCCGATCTGGTCGCGGAGCGCAGCCTCGAGGATGCGATCCGCCTGCACGACCTCCGAGAGGTCGATGAACAGGCATTCGGCGGCCATGAGCGAGCGGCCGAGGGCTGCACCGATCTGCGCGGCCGGGGTGAGCCGTGCCGCTTCCTGGTAGAGCGCCGCCGCGTCGAGCGTCGCGCCGCGGTCTCGGGCCATGCCTGCCGCGGCGTCGAGCGCGGACGCAACCGTCTCGTCCGGCCCGTCGGCTGCCCGACCGAGATGCCTGGCGCGCGCGTCCACCGACTCGCTCGCCAGGGCGAGCGCCGCATGAGCCGCGCGGACCTGGTCGGCCGGAGTCAACGAGATGACCGATTGCGCCAGGAGCGGGTGGGTGAACCGGATCGCGTCGACGTCGATCGACACGATCCCGTCCTCGACCGCCGGCACGAGGTCGGCAGTGTCGACGTGCGCCCGGCGCAGGGTCTCGGCCGTCGGTTCCACGGCAGCTGCGGCGAGCAGGAGCGCCCGACGCGTCGGGCCCGGGAGAACGCGGATCCGGCCGGCGAGCAGCGAGCCGAGAGACTCGGGGATGGGCAGCGGGTGGTCGGGCGTGATCGGCGCCCCGGACCGATCGAGGGCGCGGGCGATCTCGAGAGCGTACAGGGGGTTGCCGCCGGACGCGGCCTCGATTCTGACAAGGACCAGGCGCGGGAACGACCGTCCGAGCCTGGTCTCGAACAGGCGGTGCAGCGAGCCCAGCGACAACGGGCCGACCCGGAGACGCTCGACCCGATCGGCCGGCACGGCGCCCGCGAGCGCGTCGGGGGCAGGCGCCTCGGACCCGCGGCGGACCGAGACGAGGAGCGCAAGTGGACGATCGGTCAGCCGGCGGATCGCGTATGCGAGGATGGCAGACGAGCTTTCGTCGAGCCATTGCGCGTCGTCGAGCGCGAGGAGGACGGGCCGTTCCGGTCGTCCGAGACCGCGCAGGAGGCCGGCCACGGCCACCGAGAGCGTGCGCTGGTCGGGCACTGTCCCGGATGGCGTTCGACGGAGGAGGGCGACCTCCAGCGCCTGCCGCTGTGGTTCCGGCAGACGTCCGAACGCGTCGTCCTCGAGGCCGCCGAGGATGTCGGTCAGCGCACCGAGCGTGAGCCCCTGCTCGGACCGGGCCGGCCGCGAAGAGAGGACGCCCCAACCGCGCGCCCGCGCCGTGTCGACGGCGGCTTTCCAGAGCGTCGTCTTCCCGATGCCGGCCTCGCCGTCGATGACGAGACACCTGAGGGAGTCGGCCGCACGCGTCAGCAGACGGTCGACCGCAGCGAGCTCGTCCCCTCTGCCGACGACCTCGTCCGACACCGAACCTCCCGCCAGGCGCCGGCCACAGCGAAGTGCTCGCCGGCGAACCGGCGAACCGGCGAACCGGCGATCGAAGCGTTCTGCCGAGGCCTGCTCGACCGTCTCGAGATGATGCGCTTGGCAGTCAAGCGCATCGCCGAGGCCAGCCGCTCGAGCCCGGGCGACGACCGGTGGCTTCTCAGCCGGGACGTCGCGGCCGTGATGGGCGAGCTGTGCTCGGCGACGGACCGGCGTCCAACGCTCGGCCCATGGGATATGGAAAAGGCCCCCGAAGGGGCCCGGTTGAGGCGAGAAAGTGGAGGCGACGACCGGATTCGAACCGGTGAATAGAGGTTTTGCAGACCTCCCCCTTAACCACTTGGGTACGTCGCCTCGGCGCGTCGGTTGCCAGCCGGATCGCTGGCTGGCCCTCGAGGATTCGAACCTCGGTTCACGGATCCAAAGTCCGCTGTCCTACCACTAGACGAAGGGCCAGCGGCCTTCGAGAGCCGGTCGTCGAGGGAAGAGAGTGGAGCGGAAGACGGGACTCGAACCCGCGACCCTCACCTTGGCAAGGTGATGCTCTACCAACTGAGCCACTTCCGCCCGATCGCCGCCCGGCCAGCCGGGCTCGTTTGGTGCCGAGAGCCAGGATCGAACTGGCGACACCGCGATTTTCAGTCGCGTGCTCTACCAACTGAGCTATCTCGGCCCGCTGCGCTTCGGGAAGCCACGCCCTCGGCGGCCGAAAGGGTAGCACAACGACGCGACGGCATGGAAGCCGCGCGTCGCGGCGCGGGCGCGGGCGCGGGGACTCCGGGCGCCTCGAACGCCGCCGCGTTCATCGGGATCGACGCTCGGCGGACGTGCCGAATGCCACCGGTAGCCCGGCCCGTCATCCGCCGGCTGACCCCGTCAGTCGAGCCCGCGCAGCTGCTGGATCGCGGCCGGATCGAGGGGCGGGTCGCCGGTCAGCTGCCGCAGTCGGTTGATCCGGTCGACGATCGGCGGATGCGTCGAGAACAGTCCGCGTGACCGGGCCTCGAACTTCTTGATCGGGTTGACGATGTACAGGTGCTGCGTGGCCCGGTTGGCCACCTCCAGCACCTCCTGGTCGGACGCGATCGTGGCCAGCGCGCGCTCCAGTCCGGCCGGGTTCCGTGTCAGCGCGACGCTTGACGCGTCGGCCAGGTACTCGCGCTGCCGGCTCACCGCGAGCTGGACCATGCGCGCGAAGATCGGGGCCAGGATCGCGAGCACGATGGCGACCACGAACAGGATCACCTGGAGCGCTCCCCCGCCCTCCCGGTTGCTGCCGCGCCGCGGGCCGCCACCCCAGAACGTGAACTGCAGGAAGAAGTCGGCGAGCAGCGCGATGCTGCCGACGAGCACGGCGACCAGCAGCGTGAACCGGATGTCGTAGTTCATGACGTGCGACATCTCGTGCCCGATCACGCCCTGGAGCTCCTCCCGGTCGAGCTTCTGCAGCAGTCCGGTCGTCACCGCGATCGAGGCGTGAGCCGGGTCGCGCCCGGTCGCGAACGCGTTGGGGGCCGTGTCCTCGATGACGTAGACGCGCGGCATCGGGACGTTGCCAGCGATCGCCATCTCCTGGACGACGTTGAACAGCTGCGGTGCCTGGTCGGGGGAGAGCTGGCGCGCATGCGAGGCGCCGAGCACCAGCGAGTCGCCCGCGAAGTACGAGCCGGCCGTGAGCAGCAGCGACAGGAACACCGCGCCCAGCACGACGACGTACGCCGCGCCGGCGCTGCCGCTCACGCCGTAGCCGATCGCGAAACCGAGGGCAGCCAGGACGACGAGGACGACCACCGCGAGCAGAACGGAGTTCCTGCGGTTCGCGGACTGCTCGCTGTAGAAGGTCGCCTGCGGAACGGACGCCATGTCAGCTCAGGGTGAGGTCGACCTGGGGAACCTGCTGCGCCTCCGGCTCGGCCTCGAAGAACTCGCGGCGGGTGAACCCGAACGGCCCGGCGAGGAGGTTACCCGGCACGGTGGCGATCGAGGTGTTGTAGGCGAGCACGCTCGCGTTGTAGTTCTGTCGGGCGAAGGCGATCTGATTCTCGGTCGTGGTCAGCTGCTCCTGCAGCGCGAGCACGTTCTGGTTCGCCTTGAGATCGGGGTAGTTCTCGACGACCGCGAACAGCGAGCGCAGCGTCTGGGTCAGCTGGTTCTCCGCGGCGGCCTGTGCTGCCGGTCCCCGTCCGCCTGCCGCAACCGCGTTCGCGCGGGCCTGCGTCACGTTCTGCAGCACCTGCTGCTCGAACTGCATGTAGCCCTTCACGGCGTTGACGAGGTTCGGCACGAGGTCGTGGCGGCGCTTGAGCTGCACGTCGATCTGCGCCCAGGCTTCGTCGACCCGGATCCGGTTCTGAACGAGCCCGTTGTAGAGCAGGACGCCCCCGCCGACGATCACGACGAGGACGACCAGCACGATGATGGTCACGGGATCCACGAGCATCCCTCCAGCGACGGGACCGGCATGGCGCTTGCCCCGG
>JAJYGO010000502.1 GCA_021785115.1 Chloroflexota bacterium
GCTGCGCGATCCCGAGCGGGTGCGCGCGTGGCTTCTCTCGGTCGCGGCGAACGAGGCGCGTCAGGCGCTGCGCCGCGGCAGGCGCGTGGTGGTGATCGGCCTCGACGAGGTCTCCGAGCGGGCCGGTGCGGACGACCCCGATGGCGACGCCCGGGACCTGGACGTGCGCGCGATCCTGGCCCGGCTGAAGCCGGAGGAGCGCACGCTGCTCGGACTGCGCTACGCGGCGGGCCTCGATTCGGCCGAGATCGGTGCCGTCATGGGCATCTCGGCATCGGGCGTCCGGAGCCGCCTCGAGCGGCTGCTCGATCGCCTGCGGACGGAGATGCGGGATGGATGACCGCGACCGCTTCGAGCGGCGGCTGGCGGTCGCGATCGGCGAGTGGGCCGGTGCCGCACCCACGGAGGTCGATGCGCGGGCCCTGGCGCGATCCCTGGCGTCGGGCATGCCCCGCGGCCGGCGGATCGGCCTGCTGTCGTCCTGGGGTCTCCCGAGTCCGGGCCTCGCCTGGGCGATCGGGCTCGTCCTCGTCGCATCCCTCTCGGTGGGGCTCGTGGCCTCCGGCAGCCTGCATGACCTGCACATCCTCACCGGGGCCCCGTCTGCGAGCCCCGTCGCGACCGGGTCCGTGGCGCCGCCGACGTCCGCCCCGTCGCCCTCGGGCCCTCCCGCATCGACGTTCCCGTCGGCGCCACCGTCGGCCTCGCCGTCGCCGCCTCCCTCGTCGCCCGAGCCCTCGCCCGGATCTGCGTCCGGCCCGCCGGCCACGCCGTGGCCTGCCGCCGACCTGTCGTGGACCGGGTTCCAGCGGCTGCCCCGGCTCCATCCCGGACAGGCGCTGACCGACCCGATCGTCGGTGACGTGGCGGCAGGCGGCCCCGGGTTCGTCGCGGTCGGCAGCGACTGGGTCGACGCGGACGGGGCCGTCGCGGTGGCCTGGACGTCGGCCGACGGCGCCGCGTGGGAGGAGCACCAGATCGGGAACCCGGGACCGACCGCCGTCCTCTCGAGTCCCGCCCTGTCCTCCGTTGTGGCGGTCGACGGGCAGCTGGTGGCCGCGGGTCGCGTCGGCATCTGGCGATCACCCGACGGATCGAGCTGGGAGGAGTCTGCCGCGCCGCACGACCTCAACGGCACCCCGCTCCACCTGGCCGCGGGTCCCGGGGGCTTCGTGGCCGTGGGCCGCTCCCTCGACGATCCGTGCCAGGGGAGGGTGTGGTCTTCCATCGACGGCGTCACGTGGGAGCCGGGCGCGCTGCCCGATCCCTCGACGTTCTGCCCCACCGCCGTCGCGGGGGGCGTCTCCGGCTACCTCGCCGCCGGGAGCGATCCCGCCTCCGGACGTGCCGCCCTGCTGCTGTCGGGCGACGGCGTGACGTGGGAGGCGGTGCCCGACGAGGCCGCGTTCGACGGGCAGGGCTACCCGGAGGGCATCCTGTGGACGGCGGATCGCTGGACCGCCTTCGGCAGTTTCCAGCCCACCGGTTCGAGCGAGCGTGGGGTCCGGATCTGGCAGTCGGTGGACGGCCTCGCGTGGGCCGCCACCGGGTTCCTCCGGCCGTCCGGCCCGTTCGCCTGCGATGCCGGTTCCGTCCACATGCTCGACGCGACCGCCTTCGGCGCGGGTTTCGTCGCCGTCGGGACGTGCGTGGTGCAGCCCGAGCAGGTGGGCATCGCATGGACGTCCGCGGACGGGGCGACCTGGCAGGCGGTGCTCGGCCGGGTTCGTCCCATGAGCGCCGTGGCCGCCGGCGGGACGCGCCTCGTTGCCGTGGGCTCGGAGTGGCCCGACCACCAGCCCATCGCCTGTGGAGCCGTCGGGGCGCGGTAGGGGAGGCGATACGGGACCGAACGGCGGGATGGCGGGCTCGATCGTCACGAGGATGGACGTGCTCGTGGCGGCCGCCGTCCTGCTCGGCGGCCTTGCCTACACGGGCTACGGCGTCGTCGCCGGCTCCGATGCTCTCATCCATCCCGCGGGCAACGGGGCGCGCGGAGGACATCGTCGGACGGCGACTGGAGGTCGACGAGGGGCAGCCGTCGTTGCCGGGGACGCCGGCGATCCTGTTCGGCATCTGGCTGCGAACGGGCGTGAATCTGCTGGACCACGATCCGATCGACGCCGTCGCGGGCCTCGGCGACCGGCCGCTCCTGCTGCTCCACGGGGCGGCCGACGTGCACGACCTGCCCGCGCGCAGCGTGGAGGCGAACTACCGGGCGGCGCTCGCGGCCGGCGTGCCGGTCGAGATGCACCTGTGCCCCGCCGGCACCCACGGCCACGTGATCGATGCCTGCCCGGACGACTGGGGACGCTGGAGCGCGCTGTTCCTGGACCGCGCCTTCGCGGACGCCGGCGCCACGGTCCGCCTCGAGGGAGCTGGGTAGCGGCGCGCGAACAGGTGCCTCTCGCCGCCGGGAGGGCGGCACGTGACGATGTGCGGGGAGGTGGGACGCGAGATGTCGCGCTACGTGCGGTGGACCCGGACGGAACGAAGCGCGCGGACGCGGGTTGCCGTCGTGCTCCTGCTGGGCCCTGTCTTCCTGGGCGTGCTTCCGTCGGTCGTGGCAGGGATCGGACCGCGCCTCGACCGCCGGCTGGGACTGCCGCCCCTCGGGATCGGCGCTGCGGGGCGCGTCCTCGGCGCGGTGCTGGCGGCCGCGGGGTTTTCCCTCGGCATCTGGTCCGTCCGCACGCAGCTCGACCGGGGCCGCGGGACGCCGCTGCCGGTCATGCCAACCCGGGAGCTCATCACCGACGGTCCGTTCCGATACTGCCGCAACCCGATGACGTTGGGCACGATCATGGCCTACGCGGGGATCGCCTTCGCCGCGCGGACCGTCGCCGGGCTTGCGCTCGTCCTCTCCCTCGCCGCCGCTCTGCTGACCTACCTGAAGTGTCTCGAGGAACGGGAGCTGGCCGAGCGGTTCGGCGAGCCGTACCTCGCCTACCGGCGCGCGACGCCGTTCATCGTGCCCCGGCTCTCGCGGTGCCGCTGATCGGGCGAGCTTCGCGGCGTCGCGCTCGCACTACCCAGCGCTGGAGAGCGGCTCCAGTGCCGTGACCATGAAGGTGACGCGAGCCTCGAGCTGCGTGGCCACGGTCGGCCGATCGATCCGCTGTCCCGTGCAGATGTCCGTGCAGGACGTCTCACCCATTGGCGCGAGGTCGCCGAAATGGCCCGTGAAGCGGAATCCCCGTCCGTCGTCGGCGCTCTCGCGCGGGCCGGAGACGCCCGGCGCGAGCCGATAGCCCAGCATGGCGCTCCCTGCCTGCGTCCCGATGGACCGCGGCGCCCAGTCTTCGGGCGATGCCCAGCCGGACTCGCAGTAGATGCCCGTACCCAGTGGTGCAGGAGCCCCAGCAGGCATGAAGTGCCAGTACGCGTCGAACGAGAGGGTCGCGTGGCCGAAGCAGACCAGCCGTTCGAGGTCGGTCAGCGCGAGGACCTGGGCGATGGTGACCGGCGGACGCGGGCAGGCGAGCTGCAGTCCCTCGAGCCACGACGCGCCGTCCCGGCCGCCGGCGGCCACCCAGCCGAAGGAGCCCGCCACCTGGTACCAGTCGTAACCGGACGCGCGGACGGGGCCGGCCACGATGAAGAGCCGGCCCCCGGCGTATACGTGCTCGGCAAGGATGCGAGAGCCGGCGCCCACGTACGGCATGCTGCGCACCACGAGATCGTCCGCCAGCACCCTGGCGAAGCGGTCGAGGCGGAGCGACGCGGGGACCGCGGGCAGGTGCGACGAGGAGACGCTCGACGCGGGGGGACTCAGGTTCAGGTCGAGATCGACGTCGAGCACGTCGCGATCGTCAACCCGGACCGTGCGCTCCGGCCCGGCCGGCCCAGGCAGCACGCCCGCCGGGCACCAGACCGCGAGGTCGTACGAGCCCGGCGCCAGGCCGCGCACCTCGTACCGGCCGGCGGCGTCGGTCCTGCCCGAGCCCGGTGAGCCTGGCAGGTCTGCACGCACCCGCACCTCGGCGTCGGGAACGGGCGCGCCGTCGTTGGTCACGCTGCCGGCGATCCGGTATGCGGGAGCGAGCCGGAGGTCCAGCACGGAGCCCGCCGGTACGCGGGCCGCGTCCTCCCAGGCGCCGGCGTAACCGCCGTCCTCGTCCAGGTAGCCGCCGCCCGGGCGTCCGGATGGGTCGGAACAGGCGAGCCGATACCAGTCCCCCTCGAGTGCGGCGATCACGTAGCCTCCATCGGGTCCCGACGTGCTCGAGCGGCAACCGTCGGAACCCGGGGGCTCGTCCGCGGGGCACGCGACCACCGTGACGCCCTGTGCCGGATTCCCGGACGCGTCGGCGACGCGGCCCGAGATCGCGCGGTCCGGCGCCGGGGGTGAAGTCGGGCGGGCGCCGATGGCGCGTGCGGGCGTCGACGCGGGACCCGCGGTCGGGGCCGCGGAAAGGGCACCGCTCGTCCCGGGCGGCGCGCTCGTCGGACTGTCGCCGGGTGCGGCACTGCTGCAGGCCGCCAGCGCGGCCACCGCCGCAAGGGCGATCCACGGACCCCGGGTTCGAGTCATCCGGCGACTCCCACGATGCATGTCCGCTGCTGCGCGGCCTCGGTCCGACGCAGGCGCCTGCACCAGTCCTGATGCGCCCGGGGGCCGATGTGTCCCGGCGCGTGCTCCTCCACGCGTGCCGCAACGGCTGGCAGGCCACCGAGCTGCGCTACCGGGGATCGGGTGCGACCACTCCGCTCACGATGACGATCGTGCTTCCGGACGACCTCACCGCCTTCGAAGGGACGCTGTCGGTGTCCCAGCTCGGCCGCATCAGGAGACCGGCGCGGTGCTCTTCATGGGGCACGTGACCGATCCATCGACGCGAACCTGAGCGTGGGATGGGCGGCCGGGGCATCCCCTCACGTCACGGGCTGCGTCGGTCCCACCGCGGGAGCCGCGAACCCGAACGCGCGAACGCCCTCGGCGCGTGCGCGCCGTCCGCCGGGTGGCGGGATCAACGGTGGGCATCTTCGGGCCGTTCGTCGGTGGCGTTCCCGGGTTCGACTGCACTAGCCTGCCGCGGGGCCGAGCGCGCCGCGGGCGCCCTTCCCGACGGTTGGTGACGCCGCCCCACGGGAGGGTGGCGATGCCGGCGGTCACGGTTCGGCAGCTCTGCAAGGACTACGACGGGCTGCGGGCCGTCGACGGCATCTCCTTCGACATCGAGGAGGGCGAGATCTTCGCGCTCCTCGGGCCGAACGGCGCGGGCAAGACGACGACGGTCGAGATTCTCGAGGGGCATCGTCCGCGCACCTCCGGTGCCGTCAGCGTGCTCGGGGAGGACCCCCAGTCGGCGGGCCGCGGCTTCCGCGAGCGGATCGGGATCGTCCTCCAGGAGGCCGGCTTCGATGAGGACTTCAGTCCCCGCGAGCTGGTCACGCTGTATGGGCGCATGTACCCGCGCCGCCTGGACGTCGACGAGGTGATCGAGCTCGTGGGCCTCACCGACAAGCGCGACGCTCGCGTCAGGACGCTGTCGGGCGGACAGCGTCGCCGGCTCGACCTCGCGCTCGGGCTGGTCGGCGACCCCGACCTCCTCTTCCTCGACGAGCCGACGACCGGCTTCGACCCGTCCGCCCGCCGCCGCGCCTGGGAGCTCGTCGACGCGCTGCGCGGTCTCGGCAAGACCGTGCTGCTGACGACCCACTACATGGACGAGGCCGAGCATCTCGCCGACCGGCTCGCGGTCATGGTCGCGGGGAGGATCGTCGCGATCGGGACGCCCGAGCAGCTCGGCGCGGCCACGAACGCCGCGTCGGTCGTGTCCTTCCGGCTGCCACCCGTGGTCGCCACGGACGATCTGCCGCACCTCGACGGCCGGCTCGCGCAGGAGGGGAGCGACTGGCGACTCGAGACGGCGGAGCCGACGCGTTCGCTCCACGAGCTCACGTCGTGGGCCGTCGCCCGCGGCGTCGATCTGTCGTCGCTCTCGGTCGGCCGCCCCTCGCTCGAGGACACGTACCTCGCACTCGTCGCGGCCCACGAGCCCGGAGGCGCCGCCGGTGCGGCCGTTCCCGAAGAGGTGCCGGCGTGACCGCCCTCGCGCACCCGGCGCGTCATGCGACGACCGGGGAGCGTCCCGCAGCCCTGCGCCTGGTCCGCGACCAGGTCGGATACGCGTTCCGCGAGCTGCTTCGCGCGCGGATCGTGCTGGTGTTCACGTTCGTGCTGCCGCTCGTCTGGCTGATCATCATCGGCCTCGTGGCGGGCAACGAGGCGGTCGACCAGGCGACCGGCGTCCGCGTCATGCAGTTCGCCACGCCGATGGCGGTGGTCATGGCCGCCGTCTTTGCGGCCTATCCGCCGGTCGCGATGGGCCTGGGCGTTGCCCGGGAGCAGAGGATCGTGAAGCGCCTGCGCGGCACGCCCCTCCCGGCGTGGGCGTACGTCGCCGGACGGGTGGGCGCGGCTGCCGTGCTGGCGACCATCGCCATCGTCATCATGCTGCTGCTGGGCGTCGCAGAGTACGACGTCCAGGTCCAGTGGGCGACCGTGCCGGCCACGCTCGTGACCCTGCTCCTTGCCGTCGCGAGCCTGGCCGCGCTGGGCCTGGCGGTCGGAGCCCTCGTGCCCTCCGCCCGGATGGCGCAGACGGTGGCCGTCGGGTCGGCGGTGGCCGTTCTCTTCCTGTCGGGGATGATGACGATCGGTTCGACCGTACCCGCATGGATGAACACGGTCGGCTGGATCTTCCCGGTGCGCCCGCTGCTCGTTTCGCTCCAGGACCAGTTCAACCCGTTCCTGTCCGGCTCCGGGTGGAACCTGCCCGCACTCGCCGTGATCGTGGCCTGGGGACTGGGAGCGACCCTCGCCGCGTCGCGCGCGCTGGGACGCGAGCAGACCGGGATGGCGGCTGCCGGCGTTCGCGGTCGCCGGGCCCCGGCCGCGGCGCTGCCGGCGTTCGCGGTCGAGCACCGCCACCTCGTGGCGAGCGAGCCCGGGGAGCCGAACGGGGCCGCCATGATGCTCGACCAGGTGCGCTGGGCGAACCGGGGGACCATGCGCGACCTCGGCGACGTCTTCTTCGCGATCGCGATGCCGGTGGGCCTGTACGCGCTCATCAGCTCGATGTACCCGCACGCGGACTTCTTCCCCGGCACGCCGCTCGTGCGCTTCTTCGCCTGCGGGATGGCCGCCTACGGCGCGGGCGTCACCGCGTTCGTCAACCTGCCGGTGGCCGTCGCCCGGGCCCGCGACCAGGGCGTCCTCAAGCGTCTGCGTGGCACGCCGCTCGCGCCATGGCAGTACCTGGCCGGCCGGACCGCATCGGCGGTGCTCGTGTCGATGCTGACGGCCGTGCTGGTGTTCGGGGTCGGGCTCGCGGTCTTCGGTGTCGCGCTGCCGCCCGGGCGATTGCCGCTGGCGCTCGCGATCTTCGCGCTCGGGACGCTCACGCTGGCCGCATGCGGCTTCGCGCTCATGGTCCGGACGGGCAATGCCCGTGCCACGGCGGTGATCGGGCTCAGCATCCTGCTGCCGCTGTCGTTCTTCTCGGACGTGTTCCTCTCGGGGGGCGGGCCCGCCTGGATGGCGACCGTCGGCTCGGTCTTCCCGCTGCGCCACCTCGTCCACGCGCTCGATGCCGCCATCGACCCGGCCGGGGTCTCGCTTGCCTGGACGGACGTGGGGGTGATGGCGGCCTGGCTGGCCGTGGCGACCGTGGTCGCGGTTCGCTTCTTCCGGTGGGAGCCCAGGACCTGAATGGCGGCGCATTGCCATCGGCCAGGGACCATCGTTCATCCTGCCCCGTAACTCCCGGGCCATGGGCCGCGCGGTCGTCGCTGCCTACCGTCCGCGGTGGACTGCAGGCCGCCGACGTCCCCGCCGCCTGCCGGAACGAGGGACAGCGGGCTCCGCATGATCAGGCGAGGCTGGCACGCAACCCGGCGAGACGCGGACGGCGACCGACAGCCGGCGCCGCGAGCCGAGCTGCTCCTCCACGCGTATGCCCAGGACTGCCTGGTCACGGGGCTCATCGAGGTCGCGGACGAGCGGCTGACCGACGTCCTCGGAGCGCGCCCGGCGATCGAGCTGCGCGACGCGGAGCTGATCGCCCTGGACGACGAGCGGGCGCTGCGGCTGCCTTCCATCGTGATCCCGCGCGAGGAGCTCCTGGTCGTGGCCGCCACCGGGCCGCGCGGCTCCGCCGCCAGGCGGGTGCGCACCAGCCCCCACCCCGTCATCGTGGGCGTCGGTCCGTACGTGGTCGCCGGCTGCGTCCACGCCCTGCCGGCGGCGGACCCGGTGCAGGCCGCGCTGCGGCGTGCCCTGATCCCCGTGACCGACGCGACGATCCGCAGGGAGTCGCCCGCGGGCATGGTGGAGGACTGCTGGGAAGCCGTCATCGTGAACCGGCAGCACGTCTCCTGGCTGCAGTCCACGGAGGATCCCCGCTGGGCCCTGGCGCGCGCGTCCGGGTTCGTGGCCCGTCCGGGTCGCCTCTCCGCCAGGTAGCGCGACCCGACCCCCGACAACCCCGCGCACTCGCGCCGGTGCCGCGACCGACGTCCCGGCCGTGCGATCGGGACCGCGGGCGGCCTAGAAGATCGAATAGCGCTCGAGCGGGCTCCAGTAGCTGTTGGCGTTCGTGGGGGTGGGGTCGGCGACCGCACGCACGTACCACTGGCCGCGGGAGGAGAACTTCCAGGTGGTGCTCGCCTTGCCGAGCGAATCGGCGGCGACCGTGCGCGAGCCGGCCAGCTCCCAGTGGCCGCCGACGTTCCGCCAGAACCCGAACGTGACCTTGCCGGGGGCGAGCGTCGGCCCGATCGGCCGGATGGTGGCGGTGTACGTGATGGACGTGCCCGCGGGCAGGCTCTTCACCTTGCCGAGGTTCGTCGGCCGCAGCACGACGTACTGGCGGACAACGACCCGGACCGGGGTGCTCGTGCCCGGCCCGAGATCCGGCGCTCCCGGGAACACGGCCTCGAACTGGGTGTTGACGGGAGGCGTGTAGGAGAGACTGGCGTTCCCGTCCGCATCGGTCGTCAGGGTCGCGATCGTCCCCCACTGGGTCTCGTTCGCCTGCATGCGCTGGATCGTCACGGTGCGGTTGGCGCCGGCCGGCCCGAGGTGGACGTTCAGCGTCACCGCCTGTCCCCACGACACCACGGTCGTGCTCGGGGAGATCGTCACCTGTGCGGGCGGCAGCGTGACCTGGAGCGCGGCCGGGTAGCTGGAGCCGCCGCCGGGGGCCTGGTTGAGGACCGTCACGGTGCCCGTCGTCGGGACCGTGGTGTACGCGGCGGGCAGGACGGCGGTCAGCTGGGAGGACGACACGAACGTCGTGGCGAGCGGCATGCCGTTCCAGTACGCGGTCGAGACGCCGGAGGCGAAGTTCGCGCCCTGGAGCGTCAGCGTCGCGTCACCGGACCCGGCGCTCACGGTCGTCGGCGAGATCGACGACAGCACCGGGGTCGTGTACGCGGGTGGCGGCGGAGGCGGGGGAGGGATGTAGCCGACGGACGGGAAGTTGTAGGTGACCGGCGCCAGGGTGGTGCCGTTGTAGCGGTCGAGATCGACGCAGCCGGTGATGCCGGAGACCGTGCCGCAGTTCGAGTACTGCCAGAACGTCCAGCCGTGCCCGCTCCAGTTATTGGCCGGGATCGACGGGGCAGTCACGCCCCAGTGCGCCACCCAGAGGACCGAGTACCCCTCGTCCGCGAACTGGGTGGTGTTGCCCATGTAGTTGGTCCAGAAGTTCGGGCTCGTGTAGATCATGGGCCGCACGCCGAGCCGCAGGTACACCTCGTCGAGCCACGCCTGCACCCATGCCTGCAGCTGGGCGACGCTCAGGCCGTTGTTCTCCTCGAGGTCGAGGGCGGGCACGAGGTCGCCGGGGAGCAGGGCCGCATTCATGACGAAGTTGTCGGCCTGCAGGATGGCGTCGTTCGGCGCGGTGGAGGGATCGGCGAAGTGGTACGCGGTGACCGCGAGGCCGGCCGCCCGTGCGCCGGCGTGGTTCGTCGCATACGTCGGGTCGACGTAGGTCTCGCCCTGCGTCGCCTTCATGATCACGAACGACTTGCCGGCCATCGGGACCAGGTTCCAGGCGATCGTCCCCTGGTAGTGGCTGACGTCGATCCCCTCGAGATACATGCCCGGGGGCGGGGGAGGCGGCGGAACCGCGAAGAGGCCGCTCGCGGCATACCCGACCGCCACGTTGTACTTGGTGCTGACGCTGGTCCCGTTGACCGCCGAGATCGTGTACCAGGTGTTGCCTGAAACCGTGTTGGTGGGGCACGCGGCCGACCACGCGTCGCCCTGGACCGTGCCGGTCACGGTGACGAGCATGCCCTGCGGGATCGTCGTGAGGACGTTCGTGGGCGATCCCGACGCCGGGATGGTCGGCGAGCTCCGGAGGTTGGCGTTGCAGCTGGCGGCGAGCGTGGTGTCCGCCGCTGCGGTGCCCGGTACCAGCGGGACGACGCCGAGCGCGAAGAGGACCGCGACGACGGCCGGGAGCGACGATCGATGGAGCCGCAAGACTGCCCCCTCTCCGATGCCGGTTCGGGGCGGCGCGGCGACATGGCCGGTCGGCCATCGCCGGGTCGCAGGCGTGCCACTGCATCGATCGGCGCAGTGCCCTCACGCCGTGCAGCCCATCCTAGCGCCCGCGATGGGCGAGTGTCAGTACCCTTACAGTCCCGGCCGGTACTCCTCGATACGGCCTAGCCGGCCGCTCCGCTCACCTCCGACCACGTGCCGCCGCCGTCGTACGTCATGTACAGGTGGCTCTGCGTGCCCGCCTGGACGATCGCGACGCCCTGCGACGCGGTGGTGAAGCCGAGGTAGGTCACCGACGCGCCGGCGGGCAGGCCGAAGGTCGTCCACGACGCCCCGCCGTTCGTGCTCGTGGCGATCGCCGGAACCGGCGACGTGCCGGTCGATCCGGCCAGCACGATCGTCCCGTTCGCCGGGGCCGCGACCTCGCCGACCTCCGTGAGCGGCACGGGCGACGACGACTGCGTGAACGCGCTGCCGCCGTCGTGCGAGACGTAGAGGTGATTGCCCGTCTGCCCCGCATCCTGCGGCGTGCCCCACACCCCCCCGTCGCACTCGGCGACGAGATCGGTCGACGTCGAGGCGGCGACGATGGCCGGGCCCATGGCGGTCGCGCACGGCGGCGTCCAGCTCGACCACGTCCCGTTCGTCAGCCTCGCCCCGCCGACCACGACCCGGTCGACCTCGACCATCCAGCCCGACGAGCCGGAGAGCACCAGCTGGATCTGCGGCACCGGGCCGGCCCCGACCGGCACCTTCACGCCGGAGAGCTGCCAGTTGTCGGACCCGATCGGGCTCGACGCGATCCGGTAGGACGCGTTGCCGTCGTAGACGACCGCCTGCACCGTGCCGGCCGACGTCTCGAGGGCCACCACCTGCGCACCGGAGCCGAGCCCGGGGATCGAGAC
>JAJYGO010000185.1 GCA_021785115.1 Chloroflexota bacterium
CCCGGTAGCCCAGCCAATGGTGCTCGATGGAGCCGAGATGCGCCATGGCCCGGGCGAGCTCCTCCCGGCGGATCTCGCCGAGCCGCGCATGGTTCTCCGGGGTGTCGAGCTCGGGGACCACGATCTCGCCGACCTCGCCGTAGGTGCAGGTCACGAAGACGACGCGGTCTCCCGCCGCCGCGTACTTCGCCATGCTGCCGCCGGTGGTGATCGTCTCGTCGTCGGGGTGGGCATGGACGGTCATCAGGGTCAGGCGCTCGATCATGGCCCGCATGGTAGCCGGGATGGTGCGTCGGCCCGTTATTCCGTCCCGGCGAGGTCCCGGGGTGGGCCCGCGTGCATGGCGTGCACGCAAGCGACGTCCGGAGCTGCGGTCCCGTCGTCCGGAATGTGAAATGCCGTGCGGGAGTGCACCTGGTGCACGTTCCGGACAGCCGAGGCCGTCCCGCGGGACCCGTCGGCGGCGGTTGCGGGCCGCGGCGAGCTCGAGTCAGGCCTGGCGGCCGACAATCGGCCAGGCGCGTGCATCCCGCGTGCATCCAGTGCACGAGAGCGACGCGTCGGCCTGGGATGATCGCCCGTGCGAGGCCGCGACTCCCCTGTGCGGTCGCTTGCGTGCACCTGGTGCACGGGCGGACGTCCGCAAGCATGGTCGTGGGCGCCCGGACTCAGCCGGATCCCGTGTTCGGTGCTCGCGCTTCCGTGCCGACGGGCACGCGCCGGGAGCGGGTAGCATCCTGACCCACGTGAACAGGCGGAGGAGACCGTGGGCGCGCACGCGCGGCCGGTGCCCGTGAATGGAACGGCCGGTCCCGATATGCCGGGTGCCGGCGACGCACCAGCGTCGCCGGAGGTTCGTGCGGCCCCGGAGCGGACCGGGACTGCAGCCGCGCCGGCCGCGAAGCGTGCGGCGTCCAATGCGACCCGGGAGCGCCGTGCGGTCAGCGCGGCCCCGGAGCAGCCCGCGCCCCCCGCGACCCGGCACCGGCGGGTTGCCCCCTCGGCCACGAAGCGATCCTCGACTCCCGTGTCGCCGGCACGGTCCGAATCGCCCGCAGCTGCGGAGCGCCGCGAGGCCCCCGCCCCGTCCGGCCCGCTCGCCGGGATCCGGGTCTGCGACCTCTCCACGGTGCTGGCCGGCCCGTACTGCACCATGCTCCTGGCCGACCTGGGCGCGGACGTCATCAAGGTCGAGCCGCCGGAGGGCGATGGCACGCGGCGCTGGGGACCACCGTGGGCGGGTGCTCCCGAGCCGGGCGTCGCGTATCCGCCCGGCGATCCCCGTGCCGAGCCAGGGTACCGGGGCGAGGCCGCCTACTACCTCTCGATCAACCGGAACAAGCGCGGGATCAGGCTCGACCTCCGGACTGCCGACGGGCGCGAGGTGCTCCGCCGGCTCGTGGCGCGCAGCGACGTGCTCGTCGAGAACCATCGCGTCGGCGGGCTGGCGCGTCTCGGGTTCCCGGACGAGGAGCTGCAGCGACTGAACCCCGCGCTGGTCCACCTGGCGATCAGTGGGTTCGGCCCCGAAGGTCCGTACGCGGACCGGCCGGGGTACGACTTCATCGTCCAGGCGATGGCCGGGCTCATGTCGATCACGGGACAGCCGGACGAGGACCGTGGCGAACCGACCAAGGTCGGCGTGGCGATCGTCGACCTGGCGACCGGCATGCTGGCGGCCGTCGCGATCCTGGCGGCGCTGCTCGGGCGCGCACGAGGCGCCGGCGCCCCCGGCCAGCGGATCGACATCAGCCTCTTCGAGTCCACCATCGCGTGGCTCGCCAACCAGGCCGGCAACTACCTGGTCGGCGGGACCGTGCCGGGACGGCTCGGGAATCGCCATCCGAACATCACCCCGTACGAGACCTTCCGGACCGCGGACGGGTCGATCGCGGTGGCCGTGGGAAGCGATCGCCAGTGGCCCCGGTTCTGCGAGGCGATCGGCGCGCCGGACCTGGCCGGCGACCCGAGGTTCGCCTCGAATGGCGCGCGCGTCGAGCACCGGATCGCGCTGCGCGAGCTCCTGTCGGCCCGCTTCGTCACGCGGTCGTCGGCCGACTGGATCGAGCGCCTGCTTGCCGCGGAGGTCCCCAGCGGGCCCATCAACGACCTCGCGGCCGTCTTCGCGGACCCCCAGGCGGAGGCCCGCCGGATGGTCGAGTCGGTGGCGCACCCGACCATCGGGACGCTGCGGACCACCGGGATCCCGTTCAAGCTGGCAGCCACGCCCGCGCGGGTGCGCACCGCGCCCCCGCTCCTCGGCGAGCACACCGACGAGGTCCTCGCCGAACTCGAGTTCGGGCGGCGGGCGATCCGCCGGATGCACGATACCGGCGCGGTGTGACGGCGCGGACTGCGCGGGGCACGACACCGGCGCGGTGTGACGGCGCGGAGACGTCCGGGCACGCGCTGCTAGACTCGGCCGCGACCATCCAGCGGGAGGAGGCATGCAGTGGCGGACGAGCGCGAGCCGTGGGCGCTGATCCTTGGCGCCAGCAGCGGGTTCGGTGAGGCGACCGCCCTGGCCCTCGCCGCCGACGGGTACAACATCGCCGGCGTCCACCTCGATCGCCGGTCCGGCATGGCGCACGTGGAGGAGCTCCGGTCGCGCATCGCCGCGCTCGGCCGCGAGGCCCTCTTCTTCAACGTCAACGCCGCCGACGACGAGCAGCGGTCACGCGTGATCGAGTCGCTGCGCGAGCGGTTCTCCCGGTCGGGCGAGGCGGGCCACCACGCCTACGTCCGCGTCCTGCTCCATTCGCTGGCCTTCGGGACGCTCAAGCCGTTCCTGGCCGCGGACCCGGGCGACGCGATCACCCGCAAGAACATGGAGATGACGCTCGACGTCATGGCGCACAGCCTGGTCTACTGGACCCAGGACCTGGTGCGCGCCGGTTTCATCGAGGCGGGGTCGCACATCTACGCGATGACCAGCGAGGGCTCGTCCCGGGTCGTCGGCAGCTACGGCGCGGTCAGCGCGGCCAAGTCGGCGCTCGAGTCGCACTGCCGCCAGCTGGCCATGGAGCTGGCCCGCCGGGGGATCGGCGCCAGCTGCAACGCCATCCGGGCCGGCGTGACCGTGACGCACGCGCTGATGCAGATCCCCGAGCGCGACGAGCTGATGGACGTGGCCCGTCGCCGCAACCCCAGCGGGCGGCTCACCACCACGGACGACGTCGCGCGGGCCATCGTGACGCTCTCGCGGGAGGGCACCGACTGGATGACCGGGAACATCCTGGGCATCGACGGCGGGGAGTTCATCACCGGATGACGGCCGACGCGCCCGCGAGGGCGCCGGCGGGCGTCGTGGTCCTCGGCGCCATCAACGTGGACATGGTCGTGAGCGGGGCGCGGCTCCCCGTGCCCGGGGAGACCGTGGTGGGCGGCGTCTTCGCGATGCACCACGGGGGCAAGGGCGGCAACCAGGCCGTTGCGGCAGCCCGTGCCCTGCGCGGTGGACCGTGCGAGGGCTCCGTGGCGATGGTCGGCGCCGTGGGCGACGACGCCTTCGGGCGGGAGGCCGTCGCGGCCCTGGCGGGCGAGGGCATCGACTGCTCGGCCGTCCTGGTCCGTCCCGGGGTCGCCACCGGTGTCGCGCTGGTCGCCGTCGATCCGGCGGGCGAGAACCAGATCTCGGTCGCGCCGGGGGCGAACGCCACGCTGACCCCGTCCGACGTGGAGCGCGGCCTGACCGGGCTGCTGGGCCCTGGGTCGGTCCTGCTGGCGAGCCTGGAGGTTCCCATCGACGCGGTCCTCGCGGCCGCGTTCGTGGCGAAGGTCGCCGGGGCGAGCTTCGTGCTGAACCCCGCGCCCGCACGGGACGTCCCGCCGGCGCTGCTGCGCCTGGCCACCCACGTGACCCCCAACCGGGTCGAGCTGGACGCACTGGTGCCCGGCTTCGAGGGCGACCCTGCGGGTGCCGCGCACCGGCTCGCCGCGGCCGACCGCGAGCTGCGCATCGCCGTGACGCTGGGCGCCCACGGCGTCATGGCGCTCGGCCCCGACGTGGAGCAGGTCTTTCGTGCGCTGGAGGTGGAGCCCGTGGACACCGTGGGTGCGGGGGATGCGTTCAACGGGGCGCTCGGGGCGGCGCTCGCCGAGGGCCGTCCCTTCGTCGAGGCGGTCCGGCGCGGGCGGACCGCGGGCGGACTGACCACCCTGCGGCCCGGTGCGCGCGAAGGGATGCCGACGCGCTCCGAGATCGACCGTGCGCGGGAGCCGCGCTGATGACCGGCTCGAACGGCCCGAGCGGATCTGCCGGCTCGACCGGGGGGCCGGACGCGACCCGTGGCTCCGCCCCGGCGCCCCGACTGGGGACCATGCCGGACTTCGCCCTGGAGCGCTTCTTCGACCGCTTCGAGTTCGACCTCCCCTTCCAGATGGGCTCCTCGGATCCCGAGACCCTCTCCCTGGACGAGCTGCTGGCGCTGGCCGACGACGAGCAGCGCGAGCGGTGGGGGCGGCTCCGGCTGGGGTACCGGACCGCCGCCGGCGACCCGGACCTCCGGGCCGCCATCGCCGCCCTGTACGCCGGTCGCACCGCGGACGACGTGCTGGTCGCGGTGGGTGCCGCGGAGGCGCTGATGCTGGCCTTCGCCGCGACGATCGTCCCCGGCGATCGGGTGGTCGCGCTGACGCCGGCGTACCAGTCGCTCCACGAGGTACCCCGCGCGATGGGCGCGGACCTCGCGCTCGTCCCGGTGGAGGAGCGGGGCGATGGGTGGCGGTTCCCCTTCGAGCGGCTGATGGACGCCCTGCGGCCGGGCGTGGCGGTCCTCGTGCTCAACGTGCCGCACAACCCGACCGGGGTGGTGGCCACCACGGACCAGCTGTCGGCGATCATGGCGCGCTGCGAGGAGCTCGGCATCCGGGCGATCGGCGACGAGGTCTACCGGGGGCTCGAGTGGGAAGGGGAGACGCCGCCGTCGGTGACGGAGCGCTCCGGGCGGGCCGTGGCGGTGGGCGTCACCTCCAAGGTGTACGGGCTGGCCGGACTGCGCATCGGCTGGCTCGTCACCGGCGATCGCGCGCTGCGCAGGCACGCGATGGCGATCAAGGACTACACGACGCTCTGCGCGGCCGGCCCGTCCGAGGTGCTGGCGACGATCGCGCTGCGGGCCGAGCGGACGCTCCGGGAGCGGACGCGGCGCCGGTGCGCGGAGAACCAGGCGCGCCTCGAGGCGTTCGTCGCGGCCCATCCGGCGCTCTTCGCCTGGCAGCGCCCCGCCGGCACGACCATCTCCGTCGCCCGCATCGCCCCCGGGGTGCTCGCGGCGCACGGTGGCGACCCGGATGCCGTCCTGGCGCACTGGCGGGACCGGGCCGGTGTCGTGGTGGCGCCGGGACCCGCCTTCGGGTGCGCCCCGGATCGGTTCCGGCTCGGGTTCGGCCGGGCCGATCTCCCGCGCGCGCTGGAGGCCCTGGCGGCGGTCGGGTGAGGCTCGCGGTGCGTAGCCGCGTCCGTCCGGCCCCCCGACGGCCACGGCGCCGGACGCCGCGGCACCCCGCCCGGACGCCGCGGCACCCCGCCCGGGCGCCGGGTCCGGGCCCCGCGACGATGCTCCGCCCCCCGTTCGGGTAGCCACGGGAGCCGCCTGACACCCCTGTGGATAGTGCCAACGGGGTGGCGCGACGGGAACGGGGTACCCTGTTGCCGATGCGATTCCCGCGACGCTGGCTCGCCGTCCTCGTGCCGGTCCTGGTGGTCGGCGTGATCGAGGTGGCCAGCGACAGCATCCTCGACCCCCACCTGCCGTTTCCCCGGGACACGATCCTGGTGATGACGGTCGTGTCCGTCCTGGCGATCGGCTACGGCCGGTACGCGTTCCACCTGATCGACCAGCTGGCCGGCACCCTGCGCCAGCGCAACCGGGAGCTGGAGGAGCGGCACGCGGCGGTTGCCGCCCTGCACCGCGTGAGCGTCGCCATGACGGCGCTCGTGGACATCGACGAGGTGCTGCGTGCCGTCGTGGACAACGCGCGCCGTCTCCTCGGGGCCGACGTCGCCGTCCTCGCCCTGTCCTCACCGTCCGGGGAGCTGCGGCTCGCTGCGTCCAGCGGGCCGGGCGAGGCGGTGGACGCGGTGGCGGGACAGCCGGGCGAGGACTTCCGGCCGTTCATCCGGCCCCAGTACCTCGTCTCCAACATGGCGGCGCCCCTGCGGCTGGGGGAGCGGACCATCGGGACCCTCGCGGTCGGCTCCCGGGCGACGCGGGCGTACGGCGTCGACGACGTGGAGATGCTCTCGTCCCTGGCCAACCAGGCGGCCATCGCCCTGGAGAACGACCGCCTGCAGCGCGAGCTCCGCGAGATGGCGGTCCGGGGCGAGCGCGAGCGCATCGCCCGCGAGATGCACGACGGCCTGGCCCAGGTCCTGGGGTACGTCAATACCAAGTCGCAGGCCGTGGAGGAGCTCCTCGCCACGGGTCGCATCGACGCCGCCCGGTCGCAGCTGGCACAGCTCTCGGTGGCGGCGCGATCGGTGTACGTCGACGTGCGGGAGGCGATCCTGGGCCTCTCCAGCCCGATCCCGCCCGAGCGGGGCCTGGCGGGAGCCCTGGAGGAGTACGCGGAGCGCTTCTCGGAGGCATCCAAGCTGGTCACCCGCGTCGAGGCGTCGCCTTCCGCGCGGCAGCTGGTCCTGGCCCCGGACGTCCAGGCGCAGGTGTTCAGGATCGTGCAGGAGGCGCTCACCAACGTGCGCAAGCATGCCGCCGCGCAGCGCGTCCGCATCGGGCTCGGGGTGCAGGATGGATCGCTGGTGGTGGAGATCGAGGACGATGGACGGGGCATGGTCACGGCCGACGGGCCGGCGGGCGACTGGCCCCACTACGGGATGCGGACGATGCGCGAGCGGGCGTCGGTGATCGACGCGAAGCTGGTCTTCGAGCCGGCGCCGGGACAGGGCACGAAGGTCGTGCTCCGTGTCCCGCTGGCCGGGACGACCGGGAGGAGGGTGGCCTGATGCGGGTGCTGCTGGCGGACGATCACACGCTGTTCCGCGACGGGGTGGGATCCCTGATCGCGGCATGGGGGCACGAGGTGGTTGGCCAGGCCTCGAACGGCGAGGAGGCCGTGGCGCTCGCCGATCGGCTGCACCCGGACCTGGTCCTGATGGACGTCCGCATGCCCGGCCTCTCCGGGCTGGCCGCCACGCAGCGCATCAAGACCGAGCACCCCGAGGTCGCGATCGTCATGCTCACCGTCAGCGAGGACGAGGAGGACCTCTTCACCGCGATCAAGGCCGGCGCCCAGGGGTACCTGCTGAAGAACCTGGAGAGCTCGCAGCTCCGCTCCATGCTGGAGGCAGTGGGGCGCGGGGAGGCGGCGATCACGCCGGCCACCGCGGCCAGGATCATCGACGAGTTCCTGCGCCCGGACCGGCCGCACCTGCCGGCAGACCCGGACCGCCTCACCGAGCGGGAGATCGAGGTGCTTCGCCTGGTCACCCAGGGGCTGCGCAACAAGGAGATCGCGTCCCGGCTCGGGATCAGCGAGAACACGGCGAAGTTCCACCTGAAGAACATCCTGGAGAAGCTGCACGCCCAGAGCCGCACGGAGCTGGCGGCCCGCGCCGTGCGCGAGGGGCTCATCCCCGGCGACTGACCGCCGCGGTGTCCCCGGGCGATCCGAACGGCCCATCGCCGTCCCGATCGGAGGCCTGAACGGCCCGGGCCATCCGGCCCATGCTCCCCCCCTGTCGAGATCGCGCCCGCCTCTCCGATCGCGTGTGGGCCCGGGCGCCCGCCCCCGGCATCCTTCGGCCACGACCGGCACCGGAGGTTTGCATGGGCTACCGCATCACGATCGACTCGAAGGGCTGCTTCAACTGTGGCGTCTGCATGGACGTGTGTCCGGTGCAGGCGCTCGACATGACGCGGCCGAACCGTGCCGGCGTCGAGGCCGGCGGGGCGGAGATCCCGCCCCTGCGCTGGATGATGGAGTACCCGACGCAGGTCGGGGAGTGCATCGGCTGCGGGATCTGCGTCCGCGAGTGCCCGGTGCTGGTGGTCCACCTGGACACCGTCGCCGGCGAGACGCCGCTGGCGCCGCGCCAGGGCCCCATCACCCTCCCCGTCGCGGCCACCGAGCCGCCCGCCTGGATCCCGCTCGGCGAGGCGACCCGCGAGGTGCTGAAGTCGGACCACCCGTCTCCCTCGGCACCGCTCTTCACCTGGCGGACCAGCGAGCGCCCGCAGCCCTGGCAGACCTGGCGTTCGATGGTCGGCGAGAGCCAGGATCCCAAGGCGCCCTGCCAGATGGCGTGCCCCGCGGGCACCGACGCCGGCCGGTACGTCGGTCTGATCGCGCAGGGCCGCTTCGATGACGCGTACGCGGTCGCGGCGGAGGTGAACCCCTTCCCCTCCGTGTGCGGCTGGATCTGCACGGCACCGTGCGAGACGGCGTGCCGGCGCGGAACCCTGGACGAGCCGGTCTCCATCCGCACCCTCAAGCGCTTCGCGGCCGAGCACGGCAAGCTCCCGGCGGTGGAGCCGCCCAGGCGGCGCCGGTCCGAGCGTGTCGCCATCGTGGGCGGGGGCCCGGCGGGCATGTCGGCGGCCTACTACCTGGCCCGCCTCGGGTATTCGGTCACCGTCTTCGAGGCGATGCCCGTGCCCGGCGGCATGATGGCCATCGGCATCCCCTCGTACCGCCTCCCGCGCGAGGTGCTCCAGGAGGAGATCGACCGGATCGTCGGACTGGGCGTCGAGCTCCGGCTCGACAGCGCGATGGGCCGGGACTTCAGCCTGAGCGACCTGGAGGCCCAGGGCTTCCGGGCGGTCTTCCTCGCCACCGGCGCCTCCAAGAGCCGGCGGCTCGGGGTGCCCGGCGACCAGCTCCCGGGCGTGGTCCCCGCCACGCTCTTCCTCAAGCAGGTCAACCTCGGCGAGGACCCGCGCCTCAGCGGTCCGGTGGTCGTGGTCGGCGGCGGCAGCACGGCGATGGATGCCGCGCGGTCGGCGCTGCGCAGCGGTGCCGACTCGGTCACCGTCCTCTACCGCCGCGGCCGGGCCGACATGCCCGCCCAGCGCGAGGAGGTCGAGGCCGCCGAACGCGAAGGGATCGCGATCCGCGAAGGTGTCGTGATCGACGAGGTGCTCGGCAACGGGCACGCCGGTTCGGTGCGCTGCCGGCTCCAGAGGCCGACCAGCCGCATGGAGGCCGGCCGGACCGTCTGGGAGGCGGTCCCGGGGAGCGAGGTCGAGATCTCCTGCTCCACCATCCTGGTCGCGATCGGCGAGGAACCGGATCCCTCCATCCTGCCGCCCGGCGCCGGGATCGAGGTCAGCTCGTGGGCCGGCATCATGGCCGATCCCCGCACGCTGGCCACGGGGCGCGCGGGCGTCTTCGCCGGCGGCGACGTGGTGTCCGGTCCGAAGACCGTGATCGACGCCGTGGCGAACGGCCGTCGCGCGGCCGCCTCGATCCACGAGTACCTCTCCGGCTCCCGGGACGGGGAGGCGGAGATCTTCGCCGCCGTGCGGTACCGCACGGCGGCGGATCGCCAGCTCAGGCTCGACCTGGCGGCTCGCCCGCGCGCCCGCGTCGGGCATCCGGACTACGTGCCCGGGTCGTTCACGGCGAACGAGCCCGGCTTCGACGAGACCGCGGCGCGGGCGGAGGCCTCCCGGTGCTTCCGCTGCGACGCCGTCTACAGCTGCGGGGTGGTGCAGGTCGTCACCGGCCGGGGGCCGCGCGACGCACGACCCGTGCCAGCCCCGGTCCACCAGGCGCCCGGCGCCGCAGCGGTGGCCGGCAGCACGACTGGAGGAGCACAGCGGTGACACAGAACGAGATCAACGCCTTCATCAACGTCGGCGAGCCGTTCGTCGAGGGGACGATCGCCGCGGCCCTCGTCCTGCTCTGGATGCTGGTCGTGGCGCTGCACCTCGCGCGCCCGTACATGCTCGCGACCCTGCAGAAGTTCACCCTCCGGCTCGCCGCCGACCTGTGGTGGATCATCTACGTCGCGCTGCGTGACCTGCTCGTCGTCCAGGTCTTCCTGGGCAGCTTCATCTTCTTCTACCCAGACGTGGTCAGGGCGGACAACCTTCCGATCACCGGCGGTCTGGCCGCGGCGTGCGCGTTCGCGGCCCTCGTGATCAAGCTCACGACGAAGGGCGATGCCGATCCGCGCGCGTTCCGCCTCCAGACGATCCTGCTCGGGATCGGCGCGCTCCTCTACATCGTGCCCTACCTCCTGGGCGTCCAGGTGACCACCATCGGGTCCGGCGTCAGCAACCAGCTGGCGGCCCTGCTCGACAGCTCGCAGAACACGAACGTGTCCCTGCCGCTCGCGTACATCTCGGCGGCGATCGTCGGGCTGCTCGGCCTGTACGCCGTCATCTACAACCTGCGGATCGCCGACACGCGCCGGCCGCAGGCCCGCTGACGAGGAACGTGCCATGACCCCTGATCAGATCACTTCGTCATTCGTCCAGGGCGGCGAAGGGTGGCTGGTGTTGTCGATCGCCGCGATCCTGCCCATCCTCTGGGGCTTCACGCTCGTCGTCCACTTCAGCCGCCCCTACGTCATCCGCTTCCTGCAGACCCTGACGCTCCGCTTCGGTGGCGACGTCTGGTGGCTGTCCTACGTGCTGATGCGCGACGGGCTGATGATCCTGACCCTGGCGCTCAGCCTGATCTTCCTGATGCCCAACCTGTACATCGGGCTCGGGCTGCCGCTCACGGCGCCCCTCGCGTCCGTCGTGCTCTTCTGGGCGCTCGTGATCAAGCTGACGCGTGACGCCGACGACGACCCGCAGGCGTTCCGCCTCGTGAGCATCCTCCTGGTGATCGGGTCCGTGCTGTACATCGTGCCGCAGATCTACGGCCTCGAGGCCGGCGGCGAGACGGATATCTGGAGCACGTTCGGCCTCGGCTGGCTCCCCGGTGTCCTCTCGGCGAACCAGGGCTGGATGAACCCGGCGGCCTGGCCGATCCTGATCATCAGCCTGGTCCTCTTCGGACTGACCGGCGGCTACCTCTTCACCCGGTTCATGCTGCAGCTCAGGCGGGACGCGTCGTCCTCGTCCGAGAGGATCCCGGCGAACGGTGAGGTGGTGCCGAGCTGACCTGCCGCGGCCGTCCGGCCGCGCGGCCCCGCACGGAGCCGTCGCGCCCGGAGATGACCGCGATCGCTGACAAACCGCTGCGCTGCGGGGTCGTCTCCCTGACGGCGGCCGCGCAGCGCTCATGGAAGGAGACCGGTGGGCGGCGGAGACGCCGCCCACCGGTCTGTCTGCCCGGGAGCCGTGTGACTCGCCGCGGCTTCCTCGACCCGATGTGCCGCTGGCGGGTCTGCCGGCCGCGCAGCTACGGCGCCGTCGTCGCCCCCGCGGCTCCCGCCGCGGCCCCCGCGGCTCCCGCCGCGGCCCCCGTGGTTCCG